>NZ_NOLK01000282.1:0-5029 GCF_002245985.1 Nostoc sp. 'Peltigera membranacea cyanobiont' 232 | reverse complement strand
CCCAGAGTACTGTCACCACGCCCTTGGGTGTCTACAAACCCACCTCCTAAAAGAGCAACAATTTCGTTTTGACTACGTGACGGACTGCTTGTTAGTTCTAGATTTTCATTTAGTTTACTAGCCAGACCGTTGATAGTGGCTTCGACTCGAACACTTTCTAATGCTGATAAACCCGTGGAATTTACTCGGCTGAAATCATTACTTTGAGTAACATCTAGTACTTTGGCAAATAGCCGAATATCTAAGTTGGGATCGCGCGGTTGGGAGGGACTAAAAGTTGCGGTGTGTGTATAGCCAGAAGCAAGGTTAAATTGGGTAGTAAATAAATTCACACCACCTTTTTCTAAGCGGATAGTGCCATCAGGTATTGGCTGATTGATTAAGCCATTAACGATGAGATTACCACTGGCGCGGAAGTTGAGAATTGGGGGACGGGTAATTTGGACATTTTTACCGAGTTCTAAATCTAGATTATTAAATCTAGCGATACCTGACGGCAACGCATTTACCTTGCTATTTTCAATTTCAGGTTTACTCTGCTTATTCTCTTTTGTGGGTGATACACCGAGACTACTATTTCCAGATGAACTAGTGTCGGTAGATTCTGCCAGCAATACCTGACCGTCAAATAAACTTACTTTACCGCCAATTATGGGGTTAAAGGCAGAACCAGTAATCTGCAAATTGCCACTAGCGCCTCCTTGGTAAAGTCCCTTGAGATTCAACGCCAACTGTTCGAGATTAACAGTCAGGGGATTATTAATAGTCACGTTCTCATTGTTGAAAATGGGAATTGCTCCAGCAGCTTCCACCTTCCCACGGCTAAATCTACCTTGAAGATTTTCTACTAAGATGCTGTCAAAATTAAACAGTACTCTACCTGTGACATGTCTGAGCTTACCTGGCAAAGCCTGGGCTGAAAAAGTAGCATCATTAATCGTAGCAGTTCCATTTACTTCGGGTTTTTGCAATGTTCCCCGTACCTTAAGGTCTACTTCTCCTTCACCTTTTTCAAATACCACTTGATTAGTCAATGCGTTTAACAGTCCCAATCCCTCGTTTTCCAACTTCATATCCAAACTGATTTGCTCGCTGTCTGATGCCACAGAAGCAAAAGGCAGTTTATAAGGTATGCTGCCAGTAATATCAACAGGTTTTGGCCCAGCAACTGCTACAGTACTACCAAAGTCTAAGCGGCCGTTGGCATAGCTGAAACTTGCCCTTGCTGAGTCTATTTTGTTCTGATTCAATAATCCTTCTGTGATTTGCAATTCCCCTCTAGCTTGGGGATTAGCAATGCTACCTGCTAAAGCTGCTGTACCGTTAAGATTCCCTGTAATTCCGACTGGCAGTTTAACAAAATTATTCAGTACTTGTACCGGAAAATTATTCACCCGGAACTGTCCAGATTGTTCATCACCGCCAACATTACCTGTAAAGGCAATCAGCCTATTTTCAGATTCAAGCCGTAAAGGTCGCAAACTCAAAACACCGTTCTCAAAGCTGCCTTCAGCGATCGCTTTCTCGGCAGTATAATAACGATTTCGTTCTTCCTTTTTACCCCAGGCAAAGTTTTGTCCATTCAACTTAAAATCCACTGATAATCCATTGGCTGTAGCTGTATTCACAGCCACTTCGCCGTTGAAAGTCCCCTTTAAGTCTGCCAAATCTGGTATTGGAGTGGAATTAAGTCGCTGTTCTTCCTGTTCTTCGACCAAAGTTGCAATTTCAGAAAACCGTTGGATTTGGGTAAATAAGGGTTGATTTGGCGCTCCTTGGGGGGTGGTGGTTAGATCCTCTGCTGTACCGTAGATTTCTGGTGAACCACCAGGTAAATTTTGTAAATCAAATATCTGTGCTACAGCCAAAACATCTTGGATCTCTCCCTGGTTGACGTTCAGTTTACCTTGTAGTTGAGGGCCTTTGGGACTTTGGGCAAAAGTACCAACAAGAGCGTAACTACTTTTGCCTTTGACAAATTCGCTACTGGCAAGTGTGCCTTTACCGTTACCGTAGCGGAATTGAGCAGCTATTCGATCGCCTTTAAGCCGACCAATTTGTGGATTAGCGATCGCTAAATTCCCCGTAGATGCCAATGTCTGCTGATTAAATAGCAAATCCCCAGTTAACAAACCAGCGATCTTTCCAGCACCCAGTCGAGTTATTGGTGGCGGAGTCAAATTCAATATTTGTAAGGGGAAATTTGCAACTTTGAGTGCCCAATCATTCCCTTGAACATTACCTGTGGCTGATGCGTCTTGCCATTTTACTAAGAAAGATTTCGGGCGATTATTGGCATCTAAATTAAAGGCCAAGCGATCGCTATTTCCTGCCAAGTTCAAATTTAACCCGCGTCCCTGTGCTGAATCAATATTTCCAGTTAACAATGGCTCAAAAGCAATATCTTGAACAACCAAGTCTCGTAAATTAATTTGCCCTACCACATTTGGTAAAGGCAGCTTACCAGTGATTTGACCATTAAAATCTACTCTCCCTGCCACAGCAACCTGATTAGGAAGATCGATCGGTAACTGTTTTAGGTTGTAATTCTGGGCTTGGACGTTGAGATTTAGGGCAGTAATTTCCGGTATGCCCGTTCCCCTGGCATTAGCTAATATGTTACCAGTCACACTTAAACCGGGAGCAGTTGCTCGCTCAATGGTAAGCCTTTCACCACTCCAAGCGATCGCAGCCGTCAGAGGTTGCTCAAGCCCAGGGATACCTTGGGATAATTGCACTTGTCCTGCCGCCCGCACATCCGCTAACTTGGACGATCCGACAGTGCCAGCTAATTGTAACTGACCGCCAAATTGACCCCGCAATTGCTCATTGAACCGATTTAATTCCACACCAGAAGCATCAACTACAGCTTGATAGCGACCATTAGCCAATTGGATATTAGAAGCTGCGATCGTTCCACCTGCAATATTCAGCCGTCCTTGACCGCTAGCTTGGATAGTTTGCGGTTGGAACGACTCAATAGAACCAGCCACATTTGCTTGACCAGTTAACGTCCCTCTAAACTGCGGTGGTACTGCTGCCAACTGCTGCAACGGTAGATTATTTGCTTGAACTTGCGCCTGGTATACACCATTAGCCACTTGGATATTAGAGGCTGTAATTGTCCCACCTGCAACATTTACCCGCGCCTGACCCATAGCTTGGATAGTTTGCGGTTGGAACGACTCAACAGAACCAGCCACGTTTACTTGACCAGTTAACGTCCCTCTAAACTGCGGTGGTACTGCTGCCAATTGCCGCACAGGAACATTATTCGCTTGAACTTGCGCCTGGTATACACCGTTAGCCACTTGGATATTAGAGGCTGTAATCGTCCCATCCCCGACATTTACCCGCGCCTGACCACTGGCTTGAATAGTTTCCGGTTTAAAAGAATCAACAGAACCCGCTACATCGAACTGACCAGTTAATGCCCCTTGAAACTGCTTTGGAACTTTTGCCAACTGCTGCAACGGTACATTATTTGCCTGAACTTGCGCCTGATAGACACCATTAGCCACTTGGATATTTTTAGCTGTAACTGTTCCACCGTCGATAGCAAGACTACCTTCACCACTGCTACGGAGGGTTTTCAGGCTGAAATTATCTCTGTCACCTGCGATTTGGAATGTCCCCGCCAAAGGATTATTTAAAGCTGGGGGAGACTGTTTTAATATTTGTCCCAACCGCACACCATTAGCTACAAGTTGAGCAGAAAAGCTTTGTTCTTGCAGTTGGACATTAGAAACTGTAACTGTACCGCCACCAATTTGAACTCCTGCCCCATCACTGCGAATCGTGGCAATTGCAAATGGTGCTGTGCTGCCTGAGAGGATGAGACGACCATTAAACTGTGCCTTTGCCAAAGAGACATTTTGCAGTTGACTTTTGTCTACAAAGGGTTCCAATTTTACCCCAGAGGCAACAGCCACAGCTTGCCAACGCTCATTAACATAACTCCCAGTTGCCCGGACTTTACCACCACTGACATTAAGAGCCACATTGCGGAAAGAGACGATGCGATTTGGAGAAATCGCAACTTCACCAGTTCCGGGGTAAGTTCCGTTAGGCGCTTGGAATTGTACCGAAGTTTGGACATTGGTAGAAGCACCAGTTAATTGGGCTGTAGCTGAGACATTGCCGATTTGGAATGCGGGTGTTGTTCCATAAACTTTTGCGATCGCATCCCCTGGAACATTCTTGGCAGCGAAATTTAAATCCAGTCGCGGCGTTTTACCGAGTTTAATTGTGCCAGCACCAGTAATATCACCACCAACTATGGCTTTACCTTGAATATCTTTGAGGGTAAGTAAAGAGGAACTAGAACTAGTAACAAGCTCAAATTTACTACTGATGCTCTTAAAATCAACTTTGTCAATCCGGGTAGTTTTTATTGTGGTAACTGAACCTGAGAGAATTGGCTCTTTAGTCGATCCGGTAATCAGCAAATCTGCTTGTACTTGTCCAGCGATCGGTACAGGTAGTTTTACCTTCAGAGTCTCCTGAGCATTAGCCAAACTCACAGTATTTACGCGCCCTGCCAACTTAAAGCCTGCTTGAGTGTCGATGATTCCTGTAGCCACCACAGGAATTTTGCCGTAGTTGGTAGTAACATTGTTTAACTCCAACTCCGTTCCCTGAAAACGGAGATTTCCTTGGCTATTGCTTAACAGTTGCGGCACTTTGGGTATTTGAAGCGTTACCCCTTGCACAGCAGCATTGCCATACAATAAAGTCTGCTGTCCTGGTGTCAACCGAACTAACAAGTCGCCATTGGCTCGACCCGCCTGTAAGTTCACTGGTAACTTAATCAACCGAGTAATATCCGCAGCGAACAAATCTTGTGCTTGCAACTGAAAATTGCCTGCCAGCACCTTAGAACGTGTCTCTCCCTGAATGGAAATATTGCCACCACTGTCTGCTTGCCCTCCCACCTCAAACCGGATCAACTGGTTGTTTGCTAAAAGTTGGGCAGATCCATTCAGTTGAGAAAATGTTACGGGGGCGGTGGGAGATGAGGAGGATCTTG
>NZ_NOLK01000281.1:0-5116 GCF_002245985.1 Nostoc sp. 'Peltigera membranacea cyanobiont' 232 | reverse complement strand
CTCCTCTGCTCCCACTAGCGAACCTGCACAAGCACAGGCTTTGAGAGATGTGGTGAGAAATCCGGGGTTAGCCTCTCCCTTTGGGAGAAGACCGCAGTGGCTCCCCTTAAAAAGGGGGACTTTGACTCCGTTTCCCCCCTTTTTAAGGGGGGGTAGGGGGGATCTAAAAGCGCCTAAAATCACAGTGAAATACTTGTTCTATTCAACCTTTTAGATGCAGCAACACGCAGTAGGGGCGCACAACTAGCTGTGCGCCCCTACTAAAAACCTATACTTTATGCAACTCGAAAACGCTACAATCTGTCATTAGTATGGGTAAGCATATTACCCATGCTAATGAAAGTTCGGTGATTAGGGAACTCAAAAAAATAAATTAAGTAGGTGGGTGAGAGAATTTATAACTATGTCATTGCGAACGCAACGAAGTGGAGTGAAGCAATCACAAGGTTTTCACCGCTTTTACTTTTCGTTACATAGTTATATTTATTTGTGCCTGCCTACTTATCCCAATTTCACCGAATCAAAATGATTTTCTTTCCCCCTGCTCCCCTGCCCTAAATACGTTTGCGTAGCGTCCCGCAGAGATGGGATATTTTTTTAAGTTGGAAGTCCCTTAGAGGATGTTTTAAAAGTCCTCTGGTCGGTAGCAAAACGTTTTAGATCCCCCTAAATCCCCCTTTTTAAGGGGGACTTTGATTCCAGTCCCCCCTTTTTTAAGGGGGGTTAGGGGGGATCAACAAGTGCCTAAAATTACAGCCAACCCCTTTTAAAATATACTCTTAGACCCTAGCGTCTCTATTGATTGTTGCTTGTTTATTGGCAAAAGTTATTGTCACTTGCTGCCAATAGAATATAGAAACGCATTTAGCGTCCGACTTCGTTAGAGATATCTCTGCCTGTCTGTGCTGCACTATTCCCTACATCGCTAGCAGTTTTTTGAGCGCCCTTTACGTACCCAGAACCAAATTCTTTAAGGGCTTCTGCTGACTCCCCTCCAATCTTCTCGAGTCGTTTACCAAGAGAACCTTCTGTTTCACGAGCTTCTTTATTCCACTGCCCTGTTGTCTTCGGTCTTTGAGCATCATTTTGCTGTATCTGTTCGCGAACTCTCTCCTTTAAGGCTTTGTCATTCTGCCCAGAAGTAACATTCGTTGTCAGCACTAGAAAGCCAACTAGGACAACAGCCAAAAAACGTTTTACCTGAAATCCTTTAAGGAGGGAATCGATATTACCAATGGTCTTAGAAATCAAATTTATCATGCCAATTAGATTGTTTTTTGACTACAAATAAACATTAACGATAATAATGTAATTATCCTTCTAACAAAAGGCATATTTTAGTTATAAAAAATAAATAATTTTTAAATCTTGCTTAGGGAAGAGGTAATTTGTTAGATATATAAATATTTGCAATTAGTCTATGGGTATGAGCAACAAGCAATACCCGGATTTCTCCAGAGAATATTATCCAACAGTTGCCTCTAAATTGCAACGATTATTGGGATATAATCCTGCAATTAATTTCAATCAATTAAGCCAATATCCTAAAAGGTTATTTATAAAGTAAAAATAAAATATGTTTGAAAAATCTGGTGATAAATCCGGGAAAGGCGATCGCAAATCGTGGTTACATAGACAAAGCCCTGCGATCGCAAATCGTGGTTAGATATACAAAGCCCTGCGATCGCAAATCGTGGTTACATAGACAAAGCCCTTGGGGTTTGCCAGTCGCTTACTGAGGGAAACTTTGTTGTAGCGCCGATCTCACCACCTGCGCGGGTTAAAGATGTTTTACTTGCGCGAACTAGTAGGTGTTTTAAAATTTGATGAAATTTTTATTGTTCAAAAGCTTATGCCATCTAGCTTTGAGAGTGATGACTACAACATGGAGATTCGCGCAATTCTTAGAAGCTTTGCCTGTTAAGCTTTTGAGCCGATTTGCAAAAGTAATATCTTGACTAGTGAAAGGCTGAAATGGTACTTTCTTTTTAGAGTCGCGCAAAGTAGCTTTGAAACCTTTGCAATATCAGGGTTTCAAAAGGCAGCAGTCGCTTCTATCATTTAGAAGCGGAATTAATGGAAAAAAAGAACCTGCCCACTGAGACCCTGTTTTGCGATGAGTCGCTTCTATCATTTAGAAGCGGAATTAATGGAAACATTTTTGCAAGCAGGCGATGTCTTGAAGAAAGACGAGAAGCCTAGTCGCTTCTATCATTTAGAAGCGGAATTAATGGAAACATTTTTGCAAGATTCAGCATTAGGGCATTTATCAGTCGCTTCTATCATTTAGAAGCGGAATTAATGGAAACTCATCTTTTTGTGTATTTCCAAATTGCAAACCCTGGTCGCTTCTATCATTTAGAAGCGGAATTAATGGAAACGAGCTTATAAGATAAGTAAATAAGTAAATAGCATCGTCGCTTCTATCATTTAGAAGCGGAATTAATGGAAACGTATGCTTTTTCTATTTTGAATCAAAAATTCTCTGTCGTCGCTTCTATCATTTAGAAGCGGAATTAATGGAAACAGAGGCGATTTAATGCAGGAACTAAAGTTTGTAGTCGCTTCTATCATTTAGAAGCGGAATTAATGGAAACGGTAAGTTGCAAGGGATGGAGTCCGTTAAATGAGTCGCTTCTATCATTTAGAAGCGGAATTAAAAGCTGCTTTTGCTTTCTCATCTTGGTGTTTTCCGCAAGTCAAATAAGCTTTTGCTTTCTCAAAAGCAGCTTTGACTTTCTCATTTTGGTGTTTTCCGTAAGTCAAATAAGCTTTGACTTTCTCAAACCCCAGTTTGCTTACTCAAAAGCAGCTTTGACTTTTTGATTTCGGTAGATTCAACAAGCTGATTTAGGTTTAGCGATCGCAAATTGGGGTTACAGACAAAGCCCGCATTTCTCACAAGCAGTAGGGGCGAGTTCACAGATATAATCGCAAGAGGACTTTTCAAACATCCTCTAAAGGGTTTTACTTTCACCTTTTGCTGGATTACTACCTATTTCTACACTGGTTTTTGTAGTAGATTTTAGTGCCTTTTGACGAATCTTTTCGAGTGTAGCTCCTATTTCAGGATTTTCTTGCTTAAGAATAGCTTCACGTTCCAAATTTATGGTTTCAGGTGACAATTTACATAGTGTTTCCAAAGATATTTTTCCTTGAGCATATAGTACTTCTAATAAATTTGACGCTGATTCTAAAATTTGCTTTCCATTTCTTATTTGGATGCTAAATTTATTTTCAATGGCATCAAAGATAACAAAAAGCGATATCTTTTTCCAAATTTTTTGAGTCGAAGCTACTACCTTAAAGTCAGCGATGATTTTTCCCTCTTCTGGTACATGAAGGGCTAAACCTGAGTCCTGAATACCTGTTTGGATTTGCTCAAGAGGTAATGAAGAAATATCAGTAATTAGATTATCAAGATTTATAAAATCTGCTAAATCAGGTAGGTTGCTAACTGTATCATTTAATGATTCAGATTGAAAAGTTATCTTGTTATCTAAAGGATCTGAAATAGCATTAAGCTGTACGGGATATGGGGGCTGTGGTACAGAGCCTTTTTCATAAAATGAGCGACCTTCTGGAGTAACTGTGATTGGCGATGTTGCTGATAGAGTTTGTAATGAACGAAGAGTTGCAGTAGTAGTTTTAATAAATACAGAATCAAGCCCAAGTATAGAGGCTAATTCATCCTCTGTTGGCGGAGGTTGAAATTCAATAGCAGCGCGAATAATAAATTCTTCAAGTACGTTAAACTGACGGGGTTCCTTGATATTGACTTCTACAAGAGTTTGACGCAAGCTATAACGAAATTGACGTGCTGCAAAAACTGATAAGCTAGAATTTTGCGCTTCAATTTCGTCTACAACATTCTTGAGATTGTCATCAATAGATTTAGCAGAAGAAGCGATCGACATCCATGAAATCTCCATCTAGATAAACTATGCTGAAAACATGGGAGTATATATTCCCATATTTCCATGCTGCTTGGTGAAAAATATTCATGCAACAAATATCTATAGGACTCAAATCAAATAGGAGTCCTATATTTGATTTTTGAAATATACGTAGCGTTATGCCTCTGGCTAACGCACCATCCGAAAGCTTTGGTGCGTTATACGCGATAACACACCCTACAGATACTTAGATTTATGAAATAAATCTAATCGGATTCCTATATGTGGGTAAATTAAACAAGTTCGCGGTATCGAGATGCCTTAACAGGTGCATGTTCTAACTGACAGTAAGGGCGGCTATAACTTAGTGGTGACTCTAAAGCGTGCCCATGTAAAAACTCTGGATTACTCATTATCTGTTCAGTTGGGCCATCATATACGATCTGACCTTGGCTGAGAACAACAGTGCGATCGCATAAATCTAAAGCTAAATCTAAATCATGGGTTGCAATTAGTTGTGTCAGAGGTAAAGTTTGTAACAATTCAATGAATTGCCGACGAGAACGGGGATCTAACTGAGCAGAGGGTTCATCCAATACTAATATCTGTGGGTTCATTGCCAAGACTCCAGCGATCGCAATCCGTTTCTTTTCACCTCCAGATAAATTATTGGTATAGCGTTGCCCATACCATTGGGGATCGATGTCCACTGCTGTCATTGCTTGCAGAGTTCGCTGGAGCAATTCTTCACCTTGCACACCCATATTTAGCGGCCCAAAGGTAACATCTTCCCAAACTGTTGGCATAAACAACTGATTATCTGGATTTTGAAACACCAACCCCACAAAATTCCGAATATTTCGCAAATTTTCCGAATTTACAGACCACTCTCCAATTGTCACCTCTCCCGCTTGTGGCATGAGAATTCCATTCAGATGTAACAGCAGTGTGGATTTTCCCGAACCATTAGCTCCGATTAATGCCACTCGCTCAGTTGCCTTAATAGACAAATTTATTTTGTCTAAAGCTTGAGTCCCATCAGGATAGGTATAGCTAAGATTTTGAATTGATATTGGATTATGGTGCATTGAGATAAGGGATTTCCAAGTAAAAAAATATTCCGTCGCAGAGGGACAAGGGGGACAAGGAAGACAAGGGAGACAAGGAAGAAAGAAGTGTAGTTGAGTAGACAAATTGAATAATTTATTTTTTGGAGTTCC
>NZ_NOLK01000280.1:0-5121 GCF_002245985.1 Nostoc sp. 'Peltigera membranacea cyanobiont' 232 | reverse complement strand
TTAAAAATGCTTCCCGAAATCCCTGAGCCTATTTTATTAAACCAGATTTTTGCCAAGCTTACTGCTTTAGGTCGCATTCATCCCGTTTCTACAGGCGTTGAACCCTCGTAAATTGGCAATGGTATTGACTTTTTAAACGAGAATATCGATGGTTAAAGTTAAGTTCTGTATTTGTAACCAGCTTCTCGTTTTAGAAGTTCCTATGCGCCAAAAATAGGGCTAATGCAGTTATTTAATTTGCCAAATATGTATAATGCTATCCTCATTGCTACTAACAAGGGTTTTACCATCCCGGCTCAGAGCAAGCCCTAAAACAGAACTGGAACCATCTTGAAAGGTATGCAACGGCTTTAAAGTCTCTAAGCTCCACAGTTTAATACTGCCATCATAATTGCCGCAAATCAGAATTTTTCCATCGGGGCTAATGGCAAGAGATTCAACTGAATTAAAATTATCAGTAAACTCATGCAGCAGTTTTCCAGTTTGAAGATTCCATAACTTTAGGGTACTAATCGCACGATTTCGAGAAACTAGCTGACCAAAACTACCACTAACAAGCTTTTTACTATCTGGAGTAATGGCAATAGCATCAACTCCAGTTTTGTGTCCTTTGAGAATATGGCGGGTTTTTTTGGTTTGCAAATCAATCAGCCTAATTGTATTATCATCGCCACCCCCACTACTCACAAGGGTTTGCATATCAGCGCTAAATGCAACTTTACTCACAAATCCTGAGTGTGCAGGAATGGTATCAAGCAGCTTAAGCGTGTGTAAATCCCAAAGCTTGATTGTGCCATCGTCACTGCCACTAGCAATCAATCTACCATCTGAACTAATCGCAACGGTTTCTACTGGTTGGGTATGCCCACTGTCGCTATTAAGCACAAGAAAAGTGCGTAAATCCCAAACCTTCATTGTTGGGGTGCTTATCCCACCAGTTACAATCCGCTTGCCATCTGGACTAATCGCAATCGAAGTGACACCATCTGAGTGAGCTTCTAAACTACGCAGCAATTTTCCGGTACGTAAATCCCAGAATTTAATTGTATTATCTCTACCTGCACTAATCAGGGTTTGCCCCGATGAGCTAATCGCAACTGCTCGAACACCAAAAGTCACTTTTTTATGCCCAGTCAGTGTGTGAACAATTTGAATCTGTGGTTGTAAATGAGTAATTGTACTCTTGTCTATGGGAAAATTTGAACTAGAAGAATGTACATCAATGACAGTGATATTTACTGCAATCGCTAAAACTATAATGACTGGTCTGGATTTGAGAAAATGCAATAATTTCATGGTGCCAAGGAACGCAATTACATAACATAGTTCCCATTGGATGGGACGCGATCGCTTATAAATAGAGCAAATCAAATCTTAGTTAATCAATTGGTTCTTTGGTGCAATGTAGATAATTTGAATTAACCCATCCTGACAAACCATTAACTCTAGTATTGGGCCCTTGAACGACACTTACATAAGCCCACATACCCTCTTGTTTCTTCAACAAAACATTATTGCCATTATCAAGACCTGCCCTAGATTGTCCATTCGGGCTATCACGAAGTGCCAGTTGCCCAGATGTAATATTCACTACATCACAATAAGTTACACCCTTGAGAGTTCCTACATTTTCAGTTGTCTCTACTAGTTGACGGCGTAATATCTGCTTATCTTTGTTGTAAATATTCAAATACATTCCTTCATTGGCATTTTCACGCCAGGAAACTGAATAAGTATAATCGCCATTTTCCCAAGTAATACCCCGATAACCATTATCACGCCAAGATGTTCCATTTTCTAAATTTATACATTTCCCCTGAGCATCACAACCTCTGTAGGTTTTGCCATTTTCTCCATCATCCAAAGTAATTGTAAATTCTCCAGCAAGGTAAGTCTCCGCTTTTGCATGAGTAGCGGTTACTCCAATAAAGAAAACAGTCAAAATTGCAGTCAAAAACAATCCTTTTATGCGTTTAATCATATTTACCTCTAGAATTTTCTAAAAATCAGAAAAATTTTTCAGAATTAGTATTTATCTTGTAATTTGGTAGGTTTTTTTTCTTAATTAAGCGGGTGATTATATCTTTAATAGCATTTTATTTATAAAAGTATGAAAATTATCTATTTTCAATAATGAGATTATAAATAAAACGTAAAAATTAGATAATACTAATAACACTATAAAAACTATTTAAATGAACAAAATATTACAATTTAATTCCCAAACAGGTTACTTATACTTGTCCTTGAATAATTTGAGTTAATTCACTGCGGCTGCGATTTGCTTCTGACCAAAAAGCTACCCAAAAAATCATTAGCATCAACATCGGCATACCTACAAATAGCGCAGCGATATAATTAGGCATAGCACCTGTCAACGTTATCGGAATGACTGCACCATACCAGGATAAAAACCAGAATCCTAAAAATGCCATCACAAAAGGATGTATCTTCATTTGTACATGAATCAAGGTTTGGTGAGATTCTACTTCAAAGCGTCCTCGAATCACTGGTAAAAACGAGTTCCGATAGTGAATTATGCGACTGATTTGAAACCCTGATTCCGAAATGGTTCCTTGATAAGGGAGGTGTTTCTTAGAGAATCTAAATGCTTTTGTCGGTTCAACTTGTGCATTCAGCCGTTGCAGAACTATAGGCAGTTCATCAGGTGTCAAAATCGTAAAGCTATTGTCGGGTAATACTTTCATGTTGATTGAGGTTGCTGACTGAGAATAAAAACTTGATAATTTGTAATATGAATCCTCTTAGTTTATTCAACACAGGGTCTTACTTTAAGTTTTCCCTCAACAGTAGCTTTTCTAACACAAAAGCTCCCCGATAAAGATCCAAGGAGTATGAAATCGTTGTGACTATAACTTGTGTGAGAATAGCGGTTCAATTTGCATTTGGTGTTTCTTCGCTTGGCAAAGAGCGAATCAACTCTCGGATCACATCGGTTGCTGGTCGTCCTGTTATTGAACAGTATTTTTCTAATCTTTCTGCTTCACCTGATGCCAGATTAATTGTGAGTCGTTTAGTCGCCCATTTCTTATTCACTGATTTAATCAACTCGAATTAAAACTACTTCTCTAATATCAATCATTCAAACTGTTATCACAATGATAAAAGTAATGATATTAGCCTCAAGAAGCTGTAAAGTAAACACTAATAAGTGTAAAGCCGTAGTGAAGAGTTTAAATTTAGTTTAAGTGATGAAGCTTAAATAATTTAAAGGCGACAATTATGAGTAGAACATAAGCTAAAAGTTTTTCTGTAATTAAGCATTCAGTGTAAATACATGGTAACTAGCAGCTTATCGACTGGATTGCTAGAGGCAATTTTGAACCAATCTGAGTTAAGTTCGGGAGAATAATACTTTAGTTAAGCCAAGCAAGATAGCCTAACTGCCTGCTGTAGGCGATCGCTATCCTTTTAACTCATTGGCACAAGGCTTTATACCAATACGGCTGGTATCAATCCAATAACCAATGTCAGGGCGGCTAGTGATAATCTTGGGTGCTTCAATTATCTCTGCGATCGCCTCCGGCGGGCGGTTACGTCATCGCACTCTTGGGGCTTGCTTTTGGTCAAAAGCAGAAATTTTATAAAAAATGACTGAATTAAGTAATCTTACTACTTACATTGTACTTAAGCTTACTTTAAAACAGAAAAGACTTGTGAGCATACTACTTGCTTGCTCATAAGTATTAATTCAGTAATTACTACTATTTTTACTAATTAATCTGCTGCCAAATTTTCAATACTAATATAGGCTAACAATGGCGCAAACTGTGAACCATTCACCCGGTTCCATAGTCACCTGTCGCAGTCGGCAATGGGTGGTACTACCTTCTGAAAACCAGGATGTTATTCGCTTACGACCGCTTTCTGGCAACGAAGATGAAATAGCTGGTATTTATCAAAAACTTTTACAAGAAAAGCTAGAGAACATTCAATCAGCCACATTTCCCTTACCTCAAGCTACTAGCGTACAAGACCATGCAGCTGCACTTTTACTTATGGATGCTGCACGTCTTCTACTCCGTAGCGGTGCAGGCCCTTTTCGCTGTTTAGGGCGGTTAAGCTGTTGCGTATTTAATTTGTATATGCGATGCGGGCAAGATGCCCGCACTACAATAATTTTACGTTTTCGTACTATACAATTTAGCTGCACATCAGCTTATCACTGCGTCCCCGTCCCTACCAGTTAGTTCCTTTGTTGATGGCACTGAAGTTAGAGACAGTAAAACTGCTTGTAGCTGATGACGTAGGTATTGGTAAGACGATCGAAGCTGGATTAATAGCTCGTGAATTGCTAGACCGAGGTGAGGTGAAGCGGATTGCAGTGCTTTGTCCGCCGCACTTATGTGACCAGTGGCAGCAGGAATTACGTGAAAAGTTTCATATTGATGCTGTGGTTGTGCGTTCTGGCACAGCTTCCAAATTAGAGCGAAACATACCTAATAATGACAGTGTTTTTAGTTATTATCGCCACCTGATTGTTAGCTTAGACTATGCCAAGGCAGAACGTCGTCGCGCTAGTTTTATAACTCACTGCCCTGACTTAGTAATTGTGGATGAAGCACATACTTGCGCCCGTCCCAATAAAACCACTACATCACAGCAGCAGCGACACCAGCTGATTACAGAAATTGCTCAAAAACAAGAACAACATTTACTGTTACTTACAGCTACTCCTCACAGTGGGATTGAAGAATCTTTTCTCTCACTTTTAGGTTTGCTAAAGCCAGAGTTTGAGCATTTCAATCTCAATAGCTTAACTGACAAACAACGTGACCACTTAGCCAATCATTTTGTTCAGCGCAGACGGGCAGATGTCAAGCTTTGGCTAGGGAATGAAACTCCTTTTCCTGAACGAGAGTCAAGCGAGGAATCATATAAGTTATCGAAAGAGTACAAAGAACTATTTGATGAAGTCTATAATTTTGCTCGTGGTCTAGTGAAAACAACTACATCTGACATGAGCCATGCTCGAATGGCACTAAGAAAAGCCGGAACCCTTGCAGTTTAAGCAGTTTGCAATTGTTTGCGTAACTCATGCCGGGTTTTAGTCATCAAGGGGTAAATTTTTGGGCGACGTTTGCGGACTCGTGGTTCGCT
>NZ_NOLK01000028.1:0-73682 GCF_002245985.1 Nostoc sp. 'Peltigera membranacea cyanobiont' 232 | reverse complement strand
GGAGCAGGGGAGCAGGGGAGCAGGGGGAGAAGAGAAATATTCTGGAATTACCCTGGCTTTAAGGGTTTCAGAGCAACTAAACTAAATTTATTTATAGGATCTTCTTCCCTGCGCCCTGCCCCTTTTGCTTTTCGCTGACTCACAAACCAAAAATAAGCTAAAATTCAAGCAGAGTAAGCATTTCCCGCTCATAAATCCCTCATGCTTGATAACCTGCAAACCCAAATTTACCAACTAGAACAATTTGCCAACAGCCTCGTTTCTAACCAACTGACACACCTGAGCGTGGTAAGCGTTGGTATCATCTTTGCAGCTGGCTTGCTCACCAGTCTTACACCCTGTATGCTTTCTATGCTGCCAATTACCATTGGTTATATCGGCGGTTATGAAGCTAAAAACCGCCTCCAAGCAGCTGCCCAATCAACTTGGTTTGCTTTCGGATTAGCAACTACATTAGCAGGAATGGGAATTATAGCAGCTTTTGTGGGTAAAGTCTACGGTCAAGTGGGAATTGGTTTGCCGATTATCGTCAGCATTATCGCCATTCTGATGGGGCTGAACTTACTAGAAGCATTACCTCTACAATTTCCATCCTTGGGCGAAACCAATTGGATTTCGCCAGATTTACCGCCCGGATTGCGTTCCTATTTGCTGGGGCTGACTTTCGGCTTAGTCGCATCTCCTTGTAGCACGCCTGTTTTAGCTAGCTTGCTGAGTTGGATTGCCAGTACACAAGACTTAATTTTAGGCGCTATTTTGCTACTTTCTTACACAGCCGGTTATGTAGCACCATTGATTTTGGCGGGGACTTTTACAGCTTCAATTAAAAAGTTACTAGAATTGCGTCGCTGGTCTGGTTGGATTAACCCAGTTAGCGGGGCGCTGTTGGTAGGATTCGGTGTATTTTCCTTAATTTCTCGGATTCCCCTCAGCAGTTTTTAATATCAATACCTTGTTAGATTTTACACCTAATGACTATAGAAGATTCCGCGTCCAAAGAATTAAAATGGTGGGCAATACCTGGGCAGTTCTTACGGCAGGAGCTTTTGCCCGTACTGACTAACTTACGATTAGCGATCGCACTCCTGCTATTGATTGCAATCTTTAGCTCCACTGGTACTGTAATTGAGCAAGGCCAGTCACCTGCATTTTACCAAAGCAATTACCCAGAACATCCCGCTTTATTTGGTTTCCTAACTTGGAAGGTAATTCAGGTAGTTGGGTTAGACCATGTATATCGTACCTGGTGGTTTCTGGCATTACTCATCTTATTTGGCACGAGTTTAACTGCTTGTTCATTTACCCGTCAGTTACCAGCCTTAAAAGCTGCCCAGCGCTGGAAATATTACGAAGAACCACGGCAATTTCAAAAATTAGCTTTAAGTGCCGAACTAGATAATGGTTCCCTGAATTCTCTCAGCGAAATATTACAGAAACGCCGCTATAAAATTTTTCCAGATCGAGAAAAAGAAAATCTCCTCTACGCCCGCAAGGGAATAGTCGGACGCATCGGCCCAATTATCGTTCATATTGGCATCGTAGCTATTCTGCTAGGGGGAATTTGGGGGGCGATGACTGGGTTTCTCGCCCAAGAAATGGTTGCTAGTGGCGATACATTTCAAGTGACAAATATTGTAGATGCTGGCCCAATCGCCGCTCAAGTCTCAAAAGATTGGTCTGTGCGGGTAAATCGTTTTTGGATTGACTACACTCCATCTGGCGGCATCGATCAATTTTATTCCGATATGTCTGTCTTAAATAAGCAGGGAGAGGAAGTCGATCGCAAGAAGATTTTTGTCAACGAGCCTCTGCGCTATCATGGCATAACTTTCTATCAAACCGATTGGGGAATCGCAGGTGTTCGCGTCCAATTTAACAACAGCCCGATTTTTCAGCTACCGATGGCGCTATTGAACACCAAGGGACAAGGGCGGATTTGGGGAACATGGGTTCCGACTAAACCAGATTTGAGTGAGGGTGTCTCTTTGTTAGCTAAAGACTTGCAAGGGATGGTATTAATTTACGATCCTACTGGCAAACTCGTTGATACTGTCCGCGCCGGAATGTCAACCGAAGTCAATGGTGTGAAGCTGAAAATTTTGGATGTCATTGGTAGCACTGGCTTACAAATTAAAGCCGATCCAGGCATACCAATTGTTTACACAGGGTTTGGATTGCTAATGCTGGGTGTGGTGATGAGTTACTTTTCTCATTCGCAAATCTGGGCATTGCAAAAAGGCGATCGCTTGTATGTGGGTGGCAAAACTAATCGCGCCCAAGTTGCTTTTGAACAAGAGGTTTTAGAGATTTTAGATCGGCTGAGTTCACAACCAAAAGTTGAGGAGAAAGAGGCGGCGATTGAAGTTTAAATGTATTGCTTCCCCTTCCCGCAGGGTAGGGGCACATACATGATAATTTTGCTATGGATTTCAAAGTTATTTTCCTCGTTTTACAAATGATTAGGGAACTCCAAAAAATAAATTATTCAATTTGTCTACTCAACTAGACTTCTTTCTTCCTTGTCTCCCTTGTCTTCCTTGTCCCCCTTGTCCCTCTGCGACGGAATATTTTTTTACTTGGAAATCCCTTATGCCCACACGGGTACAGATTGGAAAATTATTAAACATTGGAACTAAAGATTTATATATCTGCTCAACTTCAATCTAAACGACGGGTTTGCCTTCTACCCGCGATCGCGATCTTGTTGAGTATTGCTTCTTGCACTGCTGATAATAAAAGCATCAAGCATGTTTCCCTGGTTGGTGCTGGAGCAAGTTTTCCTGCACCTTTGTACGAACGCTGGCTTTCAGATTACAACCAGCAAAATCCCAATGTGGAAATTAACTATCAAGCTATAGGAAGCAGCGCTGGGGTGCAACAACTCATTGAAGGGACTGTGGACTTTGCAGCTAGTGATGTGGGAATTACAAATGAACAAGCAGCTAAGATAAAAAAGGGAGTAATTGCTTTACCCATGACTGCTGGTTCCATAGTACTGGCTTACAACCTCGCGCCCACTCGCCAGTCACCTCAAGTCAATCTACCAAATGGTTTAAAGCTATCACGCCAAGTTTACGTAGATATCTTTCTCGGAAAAATTACGAATTGGAATAATCCGAGAATAGCTGTAGCTAATCCAGGGGTAAATTTGCCTAATCTACCGATTCAGGTTGTACACCGTACTGATGGTAGTGGGACTACAAGTGTATTGACGCAACATCTTAGTACTATAAGTCTAGAATGGAAAAGCCAGGTTGCAGCTGGTAAAGCTGTAGCATGGCCAGTGGGAATTGGTGGAAAGGGTAACGAAGGTGTTACCGCCTTAATTCAACAGATACCAGGAGCTATTGGCTATGTAGAATACATTTACGCCAAACAAAATAAACTCCCTATGGCTGCTTTGGAAAATAAATTTGGTAATTATATTACGCCGACACCAGAATCTGTAGCTCAAACCTTGGAGTCAGTGAAATTACCCGCCGATAACTTGATTGCTTTTATCAACGATCCTACAGGTTCCCAGGCTTATCCCATCGTCACTTACAGCTGGCTTTTGACTTATCAGCAGTATCCAAACCGAGTCAAAGGTAAAGCGCTAAAAAAATTTATTGATTGGGCTTTGATTGAGGGGCAAAAATCCAGTTTGGAACTCGGATATATTCCTTTGTCTAAAAAAGTTGTGCTTCAAGTGCAATCTGCTGCAAATAAAATTGCAGAATAACTAAGTCGGTTGACGCAATTAAAGCTAACTGGCGACGGCTGTCATTTGTCCTTTGTCAGGGCTTTAATGCTGTTTACGTTTTTTAACGTAATTTGGCTTATTTCTACCAACTTACTTAGTTTTTAGTTTAGGGTAAGCGATCGCATTATTTGAGAATGAGAAATTAGATCGTGTCTGGTTAATCAACCTGAGTAAAAAACCTTCGTAGTGAGGACTTTAGTCCTCACTACAAACCCAAGTTTTCATTATGGGTACTTATGATGCCGCACTTCAACCACAGTATGTACATTGCCACGAGGTGTAAAATCTGCTTTCACAGTGGCTTCTAAGGGGTCACAAGCAGCCACAAAATCATCCAAAATTTGATTGGCAGATTCTTCGTGAGAAATATAGCGATCGCGGTAACTGTTAATGTAAAGCTTAAGCGCCTTCAATTCCACTACCCGTTCATCAGGTATATATGTAAGGTAAATTGTCGCAAAGTCAGGATAGCCGGAAAACGGACATTTACAAGTAAATTCCGGCAAAGTAATGTTAATGTCATATCGCCTCCCCACACGCGGATTAGGAAAGGTAATTAGTTTACCTTCCGCAATATCGCGTTCGCCATACTTCATTTCTTGGCTTGCCTGGGATACACTTTCAGAGAATTTATCAGTTGTCATTTGTCATTGGTTATTTTACTTATTTTTACGTCCTTTTAGGAATTTTGTAGCTTCCTAACTCTCTTTCAATACTCTTCCTTCTCCCAATCTGGACAATTCTCATCTTCACAACCGTGGGGATGCATAGCACAAACTAACAAATTACCACTATAAACTTGACCGTGATAGTGAGTACAACCGATACAGGCAGGATTTTTTTCGGCTGTAGGTTCAACTGAATAAGGAAAACCTGGATCTACATCTGCTACCATGTCTTCCAATTCCCAGTAAGCCTCCAACATTGGTTCAGCTAAATCTTGTAAATACTGATCGACTTCAGTAACAATGTTAGGGACTTGCTCAGTGATTTCTTCCGTTAGCTCAAAAAAAGCGTCTACCATTTCACTCATTCCCAGGAAGAAACGCTCTACTTCATCAGCCACTGTTTCAACGATTTCTGCTAAATCTTTTTGCCACTGTTCCATAAACTTGACACCTTTGCAGGCTATAAACAGGACGATTTGTGTTATCTGGCTTAAAGCACTAGAATACACACTAGGCAATGTATCTTATCAAGTTTCTATATAAAGTGCCATCTAAAAGTGCCACTTATTACTGATGATCTCGATCAAAGAATAATTTTTATTGATCGCGTTGCAATCGTTTTAACTCGTTTTGCAGGTCTAGAACTTCTTGGCGCAATTTATCCACATTCTGATCGCTCGATCCCTCTTTCACCGTTGGTTCTTCATCTTCCTCTAAAATTTCAATCCGGCGAGGTTCAGAAGGGGGTGTTTTCTCGGAGGTTTCACCAGATGGCTGGGCTTGTTGGGCTTGCTTCATCATTTCTTCAACGAAGCGGCGGGCTTCTTCTGTGTTCATTTCGCCCTTTGCCACCATTTCATCTGCCAGTTTTTGGACTTGCGATCGCACTTGGGCTAATTTTCCCCCTGCTTTCTCACCTGCGTAAGAAGCTAATCCAACACCGAGGTAAAAAGCTTTTTGAACAATATCTCCAAAACCAGCCATTGTTGCTGACCGCTCCTAAAAATAGGGCGACCCGGAGACTACGCCTACCACAAGCCTCCCGTGTTGCTGCTACCTTCCGGTTCTGACAAGATTTGGGTGTTGCGATCGCATAGATCCAGGTCTTCTAAAAGCATAACATGAAAAATCAGTAAGTGTGTGTTATTCCAAAACAATTCGCCATTCGTAAAGCTGATAGTTGACGCAGCCGTGTTTTACCAACGGGTCATCAGCTACAATTGCTTCTGCTTCCTCCTTTGAGGCTGCCTCAAACAACAACATCCCGCCTCTTTGCTCTGCCCAGTAGCCTGTTCGCGCTTTGTGTCCTTTCGCAATCAAGTCTTGAATGTAGGCTTTGTGGGCAGGTACATATTGGTCAAAGGTAGGTTTATCGACTTTGCCTTCTTCAATTTTGACAAACCACGGCATTAGCTTCTTAACTCCATTTGCAGTAGACATTCTGCTTTAGTTATGACTGTTTTTGAGTAGCTTGGGATTGTGATGCCTGCGGCGGTAAACTACGCGAATTCTCAACCTGACACTGATGGTGGCTGCGGTATTAACCCTGATTTGGCGACAAGTACCGTCGGTAGGTGAACTAACCCTTGCTTCAAAACAAGCTCCCAAAACCAACCACTATTACTGATGTGGCAGTGGATGAAGATTACGACGATCTAGTTTATCTTGAGTATGGAGTTCGCTGTTCTTCTGAGATAACGCATCAGATGCTAGAGGGGTAACTGCTTGATAATTTTGACCAACAAGAAAATCTGGTCGAGGATTTATAACCGGTAAAGGAATATTCTCAATACTGTTATAAGTAATAATCACAGTAGAACGCCCAAAAGGTGAGATATTATTTGTTGAAGCATGAACAATATTACTATCAAAAAATAGAACTGAACCTGCCGCAGCTTTTACAGAAGTAATTCCATACTTTGATACTAAACTAGTAATTGTTTTCTGGTTCAAAGAATACTTTAAATTAACACTAAAGCTCGATATCCATGTAGGACTCTCACCAGAATTATGAGAAGTTGTGGTTTCTCCTATAGGATTATGCTCCAAAACATCGATCATCTCTTCTTTATGTGAACCAGGAATAATAAATAGCGGCCCATTAAATTCATTCATATCATCTAATAAGCACATAGCATTGACTACTTGTGGTCTTGGCATCCCATCTTCCTTACGCCAATAAATATAGTCTTGATGCCATTTCCAAAGGTCGCCACTAAATGCTGCTTTAAGATTGATTTTGAACTGGTATATATATACTTGACTCCCAACTATTTGCATAGCTGGTTCAACGATAAATGGATGACGTGTTAGAGAATTAAAAACATCATTATTAGTATGGGAGCCATGAAGCGAACGCACAGTCTTACCATCTTTTTCAAGGATTTTTTTGGGTGAATTCTCCACAGACAAAGTGGATAATTCTGCTTTCATAATTGCAACTTCGGCACGAGAAAAGTATTCTGGTAATAAAATAAATCCTTGAGTTTTATAGATTAATAATTGCTCTTCTGTTAAATACATACTAAAACCTTGTATCTATGAATAATTAAAATCTAAACCTTTGAAAGCATAGAGTCATTGCAAAAAATACTTAAAAATCTAAGACTTTATTAATGAGTTAAACTACTCAAAGTATTGGAGATTTTTTATGATTGATTTAAGTATATTCCAGTAGAATATAGCGGAACTATTTAGTAAATTTATCTGCTATAGCACTCCTACTGAGTTTGTGAATATCGTAAAGCTAAGAGCCTCGAATTATTTGATATAAGTCAGCAAGCTTATTGTTAATAAATTATTTATGACTGCTATATATAAATTTTTTTAGTCTGGTTAGGTACATCTCAAAACCTCACTCTCAATCCATCTCCTTACTAAGGAGAGGGGAGTTAACAATTAAAAATTAAAAATTAAAAATTAAAGACAATTTAAGACGGGGATTTAAACCCCGACTTAAATTGGGGCTACCTGTAGAAGTAGGGGTCTTAAACCCTTTTTTTTACGATAAAGCACGGTTCGATCGGGGTGAGGTTAAGCTGTACCTCAGTTGCTTAAGGATTCGCTATATACTCTTTATATTCAAAAATCTATTACTTAGAAAATAAGCTAAATATTTACTGAGTAATTCAGTATCCATTGATGGACAGGAAAGGGAAATATCAGCAATTGCCTCTAGTGTATTGCGACAATCTAAATCAGGGGTATTTTGATATAGTTGCCATGCAGTCAGCCCTTGATGCACTTGTTCAGTTAACATCGGGATAAGAGGAAACAAAGAATTTTCCTGAGAGGTTCGAGCTTGATCGATCAACTCATCTGTCCATTGAGGATAAGGTACTTTTTTAACTGGATATCCACAAGCTGATATCAACTCAAATAATCTAGTTAAATCGATATTTTGCGATGCTAAAGGAACTAAATGAAATGCTTTACCCAGAGATTGCTTATTCTTAGATATTTGAACAATAGTTTTACTGGCATAATCAACAGTAATTAAATCTTGTTTTTGATTGACTAAATCTGGAAAACTACCTACTTGTATACAACCCTCGATCAATCTAGACATGTAATCATCTGTATTAGTTACGCCAGTATCTGAATGACCCATTAAAAATCCCGATCTAATGACTGTTACAGGGATACCTCTTGATTTAGCAATCCAAACAAGTTTTTCAGCTACCCATTTACTTTGGATATAACCAATGTCTTGATAAAGATAAGTTTCACTAGGATCGATATCATCGTCCTCATAAATGACATTCAACCCATTAAAACAAGCAATTGTGCTAAAAACGGCAATTGTTGAGATGTAATGTACTGGCTTGAGTTGAGCATGACATGCCAATCTCAGAACTTCTTGAGTGCCTAAAACATTTGCCGCCTTCATTAGAGAATATGGTTTAGCAAAGCCGACTTCAGCACCACTGTGATAAATGACATCAATCTGCTCTGCTAGCCTCCCAAATTGCTCTAAAGACAGTCCTAGACGAGGCCGATCTAAATTTCCTGGGATGGCAATAATTCTTGAGCTTTGGCTTGCGTCCCAGATTAAATATTTTTCTAGGTTTTTCTGTAACCTTCTAAAACCTTCACTTTCGTTATTAGCACGCACAAGGCAATATATCTTAGCTTCAGTTTGCTGCAACAATTCATGTAGTAAGAAAGCACCCAGAAAGCCCGTAGCACCTGTTAAGAAAATATGCTTTGGCTGACTGATGTCCTTAACAAGCACTCCTTGGGGATAGATGTTTGGATCGAGTACGGCTTCAGCTTTGAAACTAATAACAGCATTGAGAGCAGCATTTCCTCCGTGATGTAATTTCTCAACTATCTGGCACAGTCCTTCTATAGTCTGCTGCTCAAAAATACATCTTACAGGCATCTGTACTTGAAAAGTTTCTCGCACATATATCATTAACTGTGCTGCTAATAGAGAATTACCGCCAAGTTCAAAGAAGTTATCTTGAATACCCACCCGATCAATGCCAAGTATCTTAATCCAGATACCGACCATTTTTTGCTCAGTAATAGTCCGAGGTGTAATTAATGCAACTTCAAGAATTGGTCTGGATCGATCGGGAGCAGGTAATGCTCGCCGATCTAGTTTGCCACTGGGTGTTAGTGGCAACTTCTCTAACCAAACAAAAGCTGTAGGTATCATATATTCTGGTAGCTTTTGTTTGAGAAAGTGGCGGAGTTCTAATGTCAGTTGGCTGTCATTCTCATATTGTTGGTTTTGCACCACATAAGCTACTAAATGCTTTTGTCCAGGTACATCTTCCCGATCTATGAGAACACTTGTCTTGACGGAGGGATGTTGTGCTAGTAAAGCTTCAATTTCTCCTAACTCGATTCGGAAGCCGCGAATCTTCACTTGACGATCGATACGACTGAGATACTCGATATTGCCATCTGGTAGATAACGTGCCAAATCCCCTGTTTTATATAATTTTGAATTATTAAAGGGGTTGGGAATAAACCGAGCATCTGTAAGATCGAAGCGGTTGAGATAACCACGTGCTATACCAATACCGCCAATGTAAAGTTCTCCAGGTACACCTACAGGAACAGGTTGTAACTGAGAGTCTAATAGATAAATTTGACTGTTAGCAATGGGTCGTCCAATGGGTGGCAAAACTGACCAATTTATGGGTGAATTGGCGAGGGTAAAAGCAGTTACAACATGAGTTTCAGATGGCCCATAGTGGTTGTGGAGAGTGCAGTTAGGCAATTGGTGAAATAAATGTGCGATCGCATCTGTAATGCGTAACTGTTCCCCAGCCGTAATCACTTCGCGTAAACTCCAGGGTATTATGCCTTCTATCCTTGCTATTTCGGCTAATTGTTGCAAAGCGACATAGGGTAGGAACAATCGCTCAATCCCTACTTGATTCAGAAATTGCAGCAGATGTGTGGGTTCACGACGCATTGATTCCGAAATCAATACCAATGTCCCGCCTATAGTCAGGGTGGCAAAGATTTCTTGGAAGGAAACATCAAAGCTAATCGGTGTATATTGCAGTGTTTTGCTGCCAAAGCCAACTGTAGAAGTTTGCGATTGCCAAGAAATTAAGTTGACTAAGGGACGGTGCGGCATCGCTACACCTTTTGGTTTACCAGTAGAACCGGAGGTGTAGATGACATAAGCTAAATTGTCAGGATGGATATTAATATCCAGGTTATCTTGGGCTTGGGTAGCAATATCCCCCCAGTCTCTATCTAGACAGACAATAGTAGCTTGATGTTCGGGAAGCTGCTCCAACAAACATTGCTGGGTTAATAGCACTGTTACTTGAGAATCTGTCAGCATTAAGGATAAACGCTGCTGTGGATAGGCGGTATCTAGAGGTACATAAGCTCCACCAGCTTTGAGAATCGCTAATAAAGCTACGATCGTTTCTAGCGATCGCTCTACACAAATCCCTACCAATACATCTGACTGTACACCTAAAGTTTGTAAATAACGCGCCAATTGATTGGCTCTGGCATTCAAGTCGTGATAAGTTATTTGTTGTTCTGCAAAAATTGCTGCTACAGAGTCAGGGTCACGCTCTACTTGCGCTTCAAAGAGTTGGTGAATGCAACTTTGTTCCGGGTAATCTGCTTGAGTTTGATTCCATCCCACCAATAATTGTTGGCGCTCAGTAGCTGTTAATAAGGGTAAATCTGCAACTTTCCGATCGGGATGAGCAACAATACCTGCCACTAAAGTCTGAAAATGTCCTCCGATCCGAGAGATGGTAGCTGCGTCAAATAAATCGGTGCTGTACTCAAACCAACCACTAATCCCATCTGGTGTCTCAAATAGTTCTAGAAACAGATCGAACTTGGCTGTGCCATTGTGTTCTAAACGATGGTTAACGATCAAACCAGAAAGTTCTATAACTGGTATGGGGACATTTTGCAGAGCAAAGCCGATTTGGAACAGGGGATGGCGGCTCAAATCCCGTTCTGGTTCTAGTTCCTCTACTAGTTTTTCAAAGGGCAGGTCTTGATGAGCATAAGCTTCTAAGGTCACTTCTCGCACTTGCTTGAGCAACTGGCGGAAAGTGGGAGAGTCTGAAAAATCACTGCGTAGTACTAAGGTGTTAACAAAGAATCCAATTAAATCCTCAATTTCCTGATAGTGACGGTTAGCAATTATGGAACCAACTTGGATATCTTCGCTACTCGTGTAACGGAATAGCAATGTCTGGAACGCTGCTAAGAGTGTCATAAATAAAGTCACTCCCTCCTCTTGGCTAAAGCGAGTTAGTGTCTCGCTGAGAGATTTCGAGAGTGCTAAAGGTTGGCGCGTCCCACGATAAGTTTGGCTTGCTGGTCGGGGGCGATCGCTTGGTAACTGTAAAATGGGTAGATTGGCTAACTGCTGCTTCCAATAGTCTAGTTGCTCTGATAATACTTTTCCTTGTAACCATTGCCGTTGCCAAAGAGCAAAGTCTGCATACTGAATCGTTTGCTCAGTTAGGGGAGAAGGTTGACCGTTGGCGAAGGCTTGATATAGCAGTCTCAGTTCTCGGAAAAATGTCCCGACAGACCAACCATCAAAAACAATATGGTGAATGTTCAAAAGTAGTACATATTCTTCTGCACCTAACTGCAACAGGGTAGTTCGTATTAACGGCCCGCGATCGAGGTTAAAGGGTCGTTGGCACTCTGCGATCGTTAATCGCTGAATTTCTGTGTCTTTTTCCGAGCCAGACAGCGATCTTAAATCTACTAGATGCAAAGGTACTGTTAGGGTAGGAGCAATAATTTGTACTGGCTGCCCATTTAAAAAAGAAAAAGTGGTGCGTAAAACTTCATGGCGGCGAATAATTTCGTTAATGCTCTGTTCTAAGGCATTCAGATTTAGCTGACCAACCAAGTGAAAAGTTTGCGGTAGGTTGTATAAGGGATTGTTAGGTAAAAACTGTTCCAGAAACCATAATCGTTGCTGGGCAAAGGAAAGGGGCAAGTTTTGGTTACGCGTTACAGGTACAATTGCTTGAGTGTGGCATTCTAAATTTTCCTTGAGTTGTGACTCCATACTTTCCGCCAACGTGGCAACAGTAGGTGCATCAAATAACTGCCGTAATGGCAAATCTAACTGATAGGTATCCCGAATCCGAGAAATTACCTGAGTGGCTAGCAGTGAGTGTCCCCCAATCTCAAAAAAGTTATCGTGGACACCGATCTGCTCCAATCTCAAAACTTGCAGCCAAATTTTTGCTAGTACTTCTTCAACAGGGGTACGAGGTGAAACAAAATCTTGCTCCAGATTCCGTCCGGTGCGATCGGGTGCTGGTAATGCCCGACGATCTAATTTGCCATTTGGTGTTAGTGGCAATTTATTTAACATCGCAAAACTGGAAGGCACCATGTAATCTGGCAGCTTCTCCTTAAGAAATTTACGGAGATTGCCACTGATTGTGCGCTGCAAAATTTTCCATAGATGTTGGGTTTCTAAGATATGCTCTATGCTTTGGTGAAACAGGACTTTTTCAGTGGGAGTTAGAACCAAGTTAATACCAGCGCGTTTACCCTGACTCCAAGCAACGCTGCCATTTAACCATAGTTCTTCCGATGTCACTGGCAAGCGTAGGCAAAGACGGACGCGCTTACCTGTTGTCCAACTAAATGACACCCCTGCCAAACAAACACCGCCATTGGAAATATCCTCTGTTTGTAGTTCTACTATCTGGTTGTCATCAGTTTCCACTCGACAAACACTTTGATAAGGTACTCGCTCTGGAATTAGGTTGGAAACAATATAACCAACTAGGCGCTTGTCCCCTGGTACATCCTCCCGCGCCATGACTGCGGCTTCGCGCACGTCAGGATGCTGTAACAGCATTGCTTCGATTTCCCCTAACTCAATGCGGAAGCCACGAATCTTCACCTGCTGGTCAATCCGACCAAGGTATTCAATATTCCCGTCCGGTAAATAGCAAGCTAAATCACCTGTTTTATACAAGCGATCCGATTTTGCATAAGGATTGGAAATAAAACGTTCGGCAGTCAGATCGGGTCGATTGAGATAACCTCTAGCTAAACTATCGCCACCAATGTATAATTCTCCTGCAACACCGATAGGAACTGGCTTTAAGTCTGCATCAAGTAAGTAAAGTTGGGTGTTAGCGATCGCACGACCTATTGAGGGATAAGTTGGCCAGAAATCAGGATTTTTATCTAATGTCAAAGCCGTTACTACATGGGTTTCTGATGGCCCGTAGTGATTGTGAAATGAGCAGTGTGGCAGCGATTTGAATAATTTGACAATGGCTGGGGTGATTTGCAGTTGCTCACCTGTGGTGGTAACTTCTTTTAAGCTAGTAAATAATTCCAACTGAGATATTGCTAGTTCTGCCATTTGTTTTAATACAACAACAGGCAAGATAACTTTTTCAATCTCTTGGTTGTGAATAAAATCAGCTAAGGCTGTAGTGTCCCGCCGCAGGTTTTCTGAGATCAGAAACAAAGTCCCTCCCGAACACCAAGCAGCAAACATTTCATGAAAGCTAGCATCGAAGCTTAAAGAAGCAAATTGCAGGGTACGTACACCTGTTAATAGTGAGTTCAGATGCCATTCCAGTAAATTCACTAAAGGACGGTGAGCTAAACAGATACCTTTTGGTTTGCCTGTAGAACCAGAAGTGTAGATGACATAAGCTAAATTTTCGGCTGTGACTTCACTATCAGGATTTTTATGACTGTATTGGCTAATCTTGTGCCAGTCAGTATCTAGACAGATAGCCTGTGAATTATGTTCAGGAAGTTCTGCTAATAGTTGTTGTTGAGTGAGCAATACTGATACTTGAGTATCCTCAAGCATAAAAGCTAAACGCTCCTGGGGATAGGCTGGATCTATTGGTACGTAAGCACAACCAGTTTTGAGAACTGCCAAAACTGCGATCGCCATCTCCAGCGTTCTCTCTACACAGATTCCTATCGGCATATCTGGTTTCATCCCTAGCGATTGCAGATAATGCGCTAGCTGATTTGCCCGTTGATTTAGCTCTTGGTAGGTGAGTGAAGATTGTTCGTGCTTTTGCGCCTCTTTAAAGACTAATGCTATGGACTCTGGCGATCGCTCTACCTGTGCTTCAAATAATTGATGAACGCATTTATCTAATGCGTAATCTGTACTGGTATCATTCCAAGTTTCTACTAATTCTTGACGCTCATTTTCTAGTAATATATTCAGTTGCTCAAAATACTCGACTCCTTGACTAACTTGATTAGCTATAAATAGTAATCTTTCTAAAGAGTTTAGATAAACAAAATATTTCTCATTGTAAAATAGCTCTATTTCTAAATTATCATTCAAGTCATTAACAATAAGATGTATTTCATTTTCTGCAAATGAATTATGTATAATTAATTTAGAAGCTTCTTCGTTTGTAAGTATGTCAATAATACTAAAATTATAGAAATTATAAAAAAACTTCAATTGTTCGTCTTTTAAATAATTTCTTTGGAATAGAACAGAAATGTTTTGTAACCGATCTAGATTTTTTCGATAATTCTTGATCCAAGAAATATAATTTATAATATTTGAGCTTTTATCTATACTCTTTTGGGGTACAACAACAGGAACTACTTGGTAAATACAACCTAGAACATTCAGTAACGGCTCATCTCTTTTACCAATAATATCGTAAAATACAAAATCTGCTGGTGTTTGTAAATATTTACTCAAATAAATGCCATAAATAGCTCTAAAAAATGTCGAAAGACTACAATTAATTAATTGGCAATATTTTCTAATTTGTCCTAATTCATCTCCAGCAATTTGTATTTTTCTTGAGTTAGCTCTATTTTTTCTCTCTATTGTTGTATAAGGTGTAATAGGAATAACATTACTTAAAGTTTTTAACCAGTACTGCTGAATATCTGGCGGATCAAATCGGATAACATAATCATCAATAAAATCATGAAAAGAATTACCTTCAAATATTTGAGGATTATTGCCTGTTTTTAAAGCTTGGTAGACTTTTCCTACCCTTTCAAAGAAAATTTTCCCAGAATATCCATCAAAAAGGATATGAGGCGCACCTAAAATAGCAGTATAGTTACCTTGTCGATCTTTGACTAAAATATTTTTAAATAAATTATTTTTTTGCAAATCTAACTTATTTTTAATTTTTTCTTCGATAACTTCCTCTAAACTCTTAAAATGATGATTATTGGGATCGATAAATTCAAAATTGACATCAGTTTTTTTATCTACAAATTGAAAGATTTCGCCTTTATAAAAAACAAATCTAGTTTTAGTAACATCATCTTTTTGACATACTATTTTTATTGCCTGTTCCCAAACAAATCTGTCTACATTTTGTGATAGCTTGACCGACATCCCTAAAGTAAATACATTACTATCAGGATAAAGTATATTATCCAGATATAAATCTCTTTGTGTAGTTGTTAGTCGTGATATTTTTCCAATACTTGAAGGCTCAAAAAGCTCATTTAGTATAGTTCCTGTTACCAGAGAAATCAAAACTTCTGAAATTGAGATAGAAGAAACATCTGTAGCTTGATAATTATTAATCATAATCAATTAATTGAGTAATTTAGAATTAGTTTGATAGATTGGTAGTTCAATTAAGAATTCAGTTCCTTCCCCTAATACTGACTGGCAACTTATTTTACCGTCATGCTTTTCCACAATAATTGTGTAGCTAATAGATAATCCTAATCCCGTACCTTTTCCAATAGGTTTGGTAGTAAAGAAAGGATTAAAAATCTGAGAAAGTACATCTGATGTCATACCAGAGCCGTTGTCAGCAATGCGAATAGCTACTAGGTTATTATCTAATAATTCAGTAGTTATTTTGATATAACTTAAATTAAGTTCAGTTTCCTCCAATGAAGACTGAGATTTATATTCTTCTAAAGCATCAACAGCATTAGCTAATAAATTCATAAATACTTGATTAAGCTGACTTGGATAACAATTTACTAATGGTAAAGAGCCATAGCTTTTAATAATTTGAATCTTAGATTTTAATGATTCCGTTTTGAGTCGATGCTGCAAGATTAACAAAGTACTGTCAATACCTTCATGGATATTAACTTGCTTCATTTCTGCTTCATCCAAACGGGAGAAGTTACGTAAGCTTAGAACTATCTGACGGATGCGATCGGCTCCAACCTTCATTGAAGATAGTAATTTAGGTAAGTCTTGAAGCAAAAACTCCAAATCTATATCCTCTTGTTCAGCCAGCATTTGAGGAGTCATATTCGGCGCTCCTTGCTGATACATTTTAATTAGATATAATATATCTTCAATGTATTCACTAGCATGAGAAATATTGCCATAAATAAAATTAATTGGGTTATTAATCTCATGAGCTATACCAGCAACTAGTTGACCCAAAGCAGACATTTTTTCTCTTTGAATTATCTGCAATTGTGTAGTTTGTAGTTGTTTTAGTGTAAGTTCTAAGCGTTGTGCTTGTTCTTCTAAACGGAAATTCTTATCATGTAATTCCTGTGTTCTCTCTTCAACCTTTAGCTCCAGAGCTTTGCTATAAATCTCTAAGTCCTGTTTAGCCTCTTGCAAATTATCATTTAGTTTAGATAGATTAGAATACAGCTTGGCATTCTCAATAGAAATAGCTGCTTGAGAGGCAAGAATTTTTAAAACTTCTAACCGTTCAGTAGTAAATGCATTGGTTGTCAGATTATTTTCTAAATACAAAATCCCAATGAGTTTACTTTGATGAATTATTGGTGTACATAAAATTGACTTACATTTATTTTTAATAATATAAGAATCGTTAACAAATCTTCCTTCACTGCTAGCATCACCAATAATGACACTTTCTTTAGTTCTAATAACATAATTTAGTATAGATATTGGTACATATAGACTGTTTTCTAGAGGCATAGAAGTTTCCAAAAGTATCTTATTCTTATTAACTCCCACGGATGCTTCTATTACCATTTGACCGTTTTTCTCTAAAAGCAAGCAACTGGTTTGTGCTCCAGCATTTTCCATCACAATTTTCATTAACTTGGCTAGCAAATCATCTAGCATAATTTCACTAGAAATAGCTTGCGAAGCTTTAAAAACTGTAGACAAATCAAAAGATGCTAAATTGTTTATTTTGCTTGAAGTAGTTACTAAGTTAGCCTTCCAACTAGATGATTCCTGATTTACTATTAATGGGCAATAATCAGGATATTTTGACTCTAAATCACTTACTTTTGCAATAGCTCCCCAACGTACATAAGCATGATAAGATTCTCTCAGGTAGAAGCTCGCCTGCTGATCTCTACCACGGGAAAAGTAAAATTCTGCTGTTAACTCGTTGGCTAGTGCTTCTTCTTGAAAATATCCCTGTTCTTTTGCTCCTTGAATAGCTAGCTCATAATACTCCATAGCTATAAAGGTTTGCCCTAAAATCCGGGCTTTTTCTGCTTCCACTAAATTATATTTATGCTGATAATTAGCAGGAGCATGACGAGCCCATATCCGCATTTTTTCTTGATTGGAATTGATGGCATTTATATATTCTTGTTGAGTGTTAGGTTCAACATTGAGATATAACCTAAGCATAGCTAAAGAATAATAAAAGTTGTGGATGCTAACTGTCACCATCCCCATCACGCTACTTATATATCCCGAAGCTAATTTGGCGTTATCAATTGCTTGACTATAATCTTTAAATAAGTAAAGGAGAATCAATTTAGCAACATAAACAGCAAATAAAGAAGTAACATTATTAGTAGCTTGTAGATATGGTAGCATTGCTACTTCATTAAAACTATCGCCAATTAAATGATATTTTTCTTGTGACTTTCCTTGCAAATTCAATGTCAATTGATGCCAAATTTTAATGTAGTTTATCGGAAAATCTAGTTTAAATTTTTGTAGTAAATCAATATATGATAATTGCTGTTGATCTACTGATTCGAGTTGTTCTCCTGTAAAAAATATATGGCCGCAATAGTGGATAGAGCAATAGCCAACATATTCTATATCTCCAATTTCCAACGCGCTCTGAATCCCCTCCTGTAAAGGAGTAATGCTTTCCCTAATATGCTCTTTCCAATGAAAAGTGAAACCATAAAATGGCGCATATACTTTACTTTTGAGTTCCTTGGCTTGAAACTGCTCTAATATCTGCCAAGCTATTTGACCAGAGTGATATCCAGCATCAATATTTTCTAGATAGCTACACAACACCATGCCATAACAAGAATATCCAGCAGCAGCCAAAGCTGAATGACCGTGTTCAATGCAGAGATTGACAACAGTCAAGATTATCTGGGGAAAAGTTGTACCTGTTGTGTCAGTAATAAAAGCAGCACCACCAACAGTAACAAGCATTTTTAAAGCCGCCAGTATATAAGGGTCTTTTACAACTGGAAAATTTTCTAAATCTTGAAGCTGAGGTAAATTAGCTACAGTGCTTTGCTGATTTGGTGCTGGTGATAGAGATATACCCAATTTTGCGATCGCTTCTAGTCCAGTATCAATGGCTTTAAGCATCTGATTTTGAGCCATATAAAACTGGACTTGTAATTGATAAGCCTTGACTCGATCGAGCAGATTGCTAGCTTTATCTAGAATAGTTTCAGTGAGAATGGCTGCTCGGTTAAAATTAGTATTTAAATACTCTAATTCTACGCTTTCTAGATGAAGTGCTAGCATCAGGTCGTAATTACTTTCCCAACTTGATGGTGTCAGTAATTCTAGACCGACTGTTGAATAACTAAGAGCCGCTTCGTATGCTGATGATGCTTTTGCTTTTTGGCTAGTTATCAAATTTAATTTAGCTACCCGATCTTTTTGAGATTGCTCGTGGATAAATTCAGTCCCCAGATTGAGGTGATTAACAATATCAAAAATATTCTCTTCAATTTCTTTTGTTTGAAGTGATTCTAGTAATAATTGCCCAATTTTCAGGTGGGTTTGTTTTCTTTGCGATTCTGGAATCAGGGAATAAGCTGCTTGCTGGACGCGATCGTGCAAAAATTTATATGAAACTTTTAATTCCTGAAATTTTAAGGGTATAGATGTGTTTTCGTCAAAAAGCAATGGAGCTTTATAGTTATCACTCAGTGGCAGAATTAGGCTTGCTTGAAGTGCTTCCCATAATTCCGATGCGGTTTCTAGCTGAGACTTTTCATTGACAATAGCTAGAATATTTATATTAAAACGATTGCCAATACAAGCAGCTAATTTTAATATTTTCTGTGTCTTGTGAGGTAATTTTTTAATATTTCTAGCAATTAATTCTAAAGGATCGTAATCTGTAAAGCTAATAGTTTTAATTTGGTTAATTTCCCATTCCCATACCCCACTATTAAAATCAAAATTTAATAGTTTCTCTTGGTACATCGTTTGCAGTAGCTGAGTTAAGAAAAAAGGATTACCCTGAGTTTTATTAAAAATAAATTCAGCTAGTATTTTTGTTTTTTCTGTTGTGCTATGAAGGGTATCAAATATTAAATTAGAAACATTACTAATATTTAAAGGCTGTAATATAATATTACTTATAATTGCTCCTGACTTTTGAATTTCATTTAAGCTTTGATTAAAATAATGAGTTGAGATGACTTCATTATCTCGATAGGCTCCAATCATCAAAAAATATTGGCTATCATCACCCATCAGCATCTCAATCAGTTTGAGAGAGGCTATATCTGCCCATTGTAAATCATCGAAAAATACAACAAGAGGATGTTCTTTCTGAGCAAATACCTGAATAAAGTTTTGAAATACTCGATTGAAGCGATTTTGTGATTCAGTTGTACCTAATTGTGCTACAGGTGACTGTTGACCTACAATTTTTTCAATGTCAGGAATAACATCAATAATAACTTGACCATTTTCACCAAATGCTGCTGAAAGCTGCTGTTTCCAAATAACTATTTTTTCGTAGCTCTCTGTTAATAGCTGTTGGGTCAACTCTTGAAATGATTCAATTAGAGCCGCATAAGGAATATTGCGCTTAAACTGATCGAATTTACCAGAAATAAAATATCCCCTTTTTTGGAGGATAGGTTTATGAATTTCATTAACTAAACAAGATTTACCAATACCTGCATAGCCTGAAACTAGTATCATCTCACTTCTTCCAATGCTCACTCGCTCAAAAGCTGACAATAGAGATGTTACTTCTTCCTCGCGTCCATAGAGTTTTTGAGGTATGGTAAACTGGCTAAATTTATCTAATTTGCCAGGAATAAAATTTTCGTTTTTTCGATTATTTAATAATTGTTTTAAACAAAATTCTATATCTGCTTTTAGCCCTAAACCACTTTGATATCTTTCTTCAGGAGTTTTCAATAATAGTTTCATTACTATATTAGATACTGCCTCTGGAATTTCTGAGTTGATATGATGAGGAGGTAGAGGCTGTTTTGCAATGTGAGAGTGAACTATTTCTAAGGGATCGTTACAATTAAATGGCAACTGAGAAGTCAGCATTTCATAAAAAGTTATGCCCAAAGAGTAAAAGTCTGTGCGATAGTCAATCGACCTATTCATCCGACCTGTTTGCTCTGGAGACATATAAGCCAGTGTTCCTTTAAGTAAATTAGGATTACTGAGCATTACATTTTCTTTTGATAAGCGTGATGCAATACTGAAGTCACTAATTTTTACCTGCTTTGACTTGGGGTTAATAATGATATTTTGTGGTTTAATATCTTTATGAATAATATGTCTATCGTGCAAATCTATAATAATATCTATAAGCTGAACAGCTAGTTTTAAACAATCTATTATATTCAATCTACTACTATCAATAAATTGTTTAAGATTTTGCCCTCCGATATCCTCCAAAACTAAAGCAATACTATTTTGATAATTCTCTAATCCATAAACCTTAATAACCCCTGGTAAGTTTAATGATTTAGAAATGTCATACTCGTGTTTAAACTCTGTTACATATTCAAGATTATAATATTCATGTTTAAGAATTTTTAGGATAACCATTCTTTCATTTGCAAATTCCAGCGCTCGATAAACTACAGTATCTAGACCATCTGAAATCTTTTCTATAATTTTGTATCTGGAATTAGTAAGCATTGGTTATGATTTTAAAATACTTATTAGGAGACGATTAACTAAGTAGGTAGGCGGGAAAATTTATAACTATGTCATTGCGAACGGAGTGCAGCAAAGTGAAGCAATCACAAAGGTTTTGAGCTTTTTACATTTTGTTACATAGTTAGGTTTATTTGTGCCTACCTACTTACCCAATATTATTCTCATTTAAGCTCAATCCTGAGCATAACTAAACGCAATGGAGTAGGATAGATAAAAAAATATACTGTTTCTTTGAGTTGTTCTAAGAGTTGCTCGCCGCAGGCTTTCCGCCCTCATAAAGAGCCTATGCGGTCTTGGGAGCTAAAAGCCAAGCCCAAGACTGCATTGGCGTAGAAACCGCCAAAACCATCCCGACTCAACGGAGCAAAAATATTTTAGGTATACAACTGTATTTTTGGCGCTTACGGTATAGGAGGCTTTCATCAACGGCAGGGCATTTTATTACAGGTCAGTAGCAACGAATAACATACATTTTTTCCATGCTACTACTACTAAAGCTGCATTGTAACCCGCTAATCTACTATTATTCTTAGGTCTGTTTAACTGGCAGGTATGTAATTGCCGCAATAACTATTTTAGTGAACTCCTTCGGCAATTATTGATGTATTCAGCGAAGGACACAATTTGACAGGTGGAGCGAGTTTTTGATTTATCTCTACAACTGTATTAGCTACCGCTACAAATGCTATTCTGATTGGATATTGACTTAGTTATTATTAAGATATATAAGCTAATCACAATTTATCTTTCCAGAATGATTAGCTTGTAGTAAGGCAATAAAGATGCAAGACTGAAGTCGATTATTTTAACTTGTTTACTTTCGCAAATAATTAAAACATAAGCAGGTTTAATCTATGTTGGATTTCTTTAGTCAAAGTGATTTATTGAATTACCTAGGGAATATCTCCCTGACTCAATCGAGTCAGGAAGAATAAACGATCGCCATTACTAAGCACTTCTCAAAGCTACAATGGGGTCGAGTTTAGCCGCGCGACGTGCAGGAACAACGCCAAAGAATAAACCAATACCCCCAGAAACACCAACTGCCATAGTAATCGCTACAGGAGAAAGACTCGCTTCTAAAGGAGTCAAAGCTCCCACTAATAGAATGCCACTGATCCCAACCGCAGTGCCAACTAATCCGCCAGCTGCGGAAACTATCACCGCCTCAATGATAAACTGGAGCAAAATATCTTGCTCAGTTGCGCCGATCGCTTTTCGCAATCCGATTTCTTGGGTGCGTTCGGTAACGGAGACTAGCATAATATTCATAATCCCAATGCCGCCAACAAACAGGGATATACCTGCGATCGCAGCTAGCATTATTGTCAATGCACCTGTAATTTGACCAACAGTTTGCAAAGCATCCTTTTGAGAGCGAAGAGTAAAGTCATCTTCACCATTAATTTTGTGCCGTAGGCGCAGCAAATTAGTAATTTGAAACTCTGCTGCATCCACGCTCTCGGAATCACGAGCGGCAGCAACGAGATAATCTAAAGAAATACCATAGGGAGAATTCTTTCCTACAAGTCGGTTTGCCGAGGTGGTGATTGGTATTAAAGCAGCATTATCATAATCTGCTCCGACGCTGGAACCTTTGGCTGTTAACGTTCCAATCACTTGAAAGCTGGTATTTCCGACTCGCAATTGCTGACCGATCGCATTACTATTACCGAATAGTTTTTCTGCCAAATCTCCACCTAGCACAACGACTTGATTGTTTCGCTTGATGTCTACCTCAGAGAAAAACCTGCCTTTAGCAGTTTCAAAATCCCGCACCGATAGAAAGCTGGGAGTTGTGCCAATGATGTTGACATCGGTGTTTCGGTTGCGGAATATAACTACCTGTCTAGTATTTAACTCTGGCGCAACTCCCACTACTGTTGGGACTTGAGAGGCGATCGCTTCCGCATCTTGTAACACCAGAGTTTTTGGTACTTCAAAGGAGATCCTCTGAGTTTCTCGATTACCTGGCAGTACAAATAGCACATTTGGCCCTAATGACTCCAACTGTTTATTAACGTATTTTTGCCCACCTTCGCCAATACCAATCATGGCAATTACTGAGGCATTGCCAATAACTATACCCAACATAGTGAGGGCGCTACGCAGCTTATTTGATAACAGGGTTTTCCCCGCCATTTGGACACTTTCTAAAAAATTCATGTCTTAATAATTACGAATTATTCTGTTTTTCTTTGGCCTTTTCGATTTTGTAGTCTTTGGGTGGATTAACAAAAATGCGATCGCCTTCTTTAACTCCCTCTAAAATTTGAGTTTGGTTTTTGATTTGTGCCCCAACGGTAATTTCGCGGAACTGGGGTTTATTCTTTGCATCTGGTACAAGTACGCCAGTTTTGCCCTTTTCGGTGACAATTGACACCGTTGGTAACACTAAGGCATTATTAACGCGATCGCCTAAAAAAGTCAGATCCACATTTAAGCCAGAACGCAGTTTATCTATGCCAGTATCAAGAGCAACCCGCACCTGAAATGATGTCACACCTTGTTCCACCACTGCTTCTGGAGCAATCAGGCGCACATGACCTTTAAAAATGCGATCGGGATAGGCATCAGCGACAATTTCCACCTGCTGCCTTTGTTTAATTCTGCCAATATCAGCTTCGGGAACTTGAGCTAATACTTCTAAACCGCGTGCTACAGCGACAATTGAACTGGAAGTTGCCGACGCACTCGTAGAAGCAGAAGTTGTCGGTGTCACAAAGGCCCCTGGTTCGGCATACTTTTGCGTGACAATTCCCGAAAGGGGAGCGCGAATAATTGTATCTTCCAACTGCACTTGCACTCCCTTCAATTGAGCTTCAGCGCTGGCAACAGCCGCTTGGCGCTGAACAATTTCCTCAGAACGAGTGCCATCTTGTAACAAGGTCAATGCCGCCCGTGCTTCATTCACAGCAGCTTGACGTTGGTCGATTTCCTCAGTTCGAGTGCCACTTTGAACTAACGACAATCGTTTTTTTATTTCTTCTAAACTGGCTTTAGCACTTTTGTCTTCGCTGATAGCTTGATCGAGTAATTGTTTTTTCTCTGCTCCCTCTTGGTATAAGTATTGGTAACGCTTTACCTGTTCGCTGGTATAGTTCGCCTTGGCTTGAGCCGCATCCACTTGGGATTGAGATTGGGCAATCTCTTGGGGACGATTACCAGCCTTAGCTGCGGCTAGCTGGGCTTGAGCTTGTGCTAACCGCGCCTTTGCTTGAGCGATTTCTTGAGGACGACTACCAGCAAGGGCTTCGGCTAATTGTGCTTGACTTTGGGCTAAGTTAGCTCGGTACTGACTCCTTTGAGCCTCAATACTCGCACTATCCATGCGGGCGAGGATTTGCCCTTGTTGAATGCGATCGCCTTGTTCGACATATAATTGCGATAAAACTCCGGGGTTCTTCGGACTAATATTTACGCTCTGAACCGGCACGACTTTACCACTAGCTGTAATCAGCAAAGTAACGTTTTGCGCTGCCACAGGCACAGTTAACTGAGCAATATCTTCTTTGTTTGTCCCTTGATTCACCAGGGTGTAAGTTGTCACAGTACCCACAACCAAAGCACCGCCTGCTATCACCCCAATTAGCCAGCGTAATGGATACTTAACTTTGCCAATAACTGGAATTTCTATGTGAGTAGCCATATTATATAGAAGCCTGTAAATATTGTTGGGTAGTAGTACCTTTTAGTTAAAGGACAAGTGCAGAATACGGAGTTGGTACTTTGGGATTAAATTTTTATTACTAAACTAACAACTAGACGCATAATTAAGCTTCATACTTGCTTAATATTCCTTCATACTAGGCATTAGTATTTGTGTATGTCTTCACCTGAACGGGTGACTTTAGCCACTAGGGACTTCCAAATAAAAAAATAATCAATCGCTGTGTAAACAGGGGAGCAGGGGAGCAGGGGAGCAGGGGAGCAGGGAGCAGGGAGCAGGGAGCAGGGGGAGGTAAACTCGTTTTGAAGGAATGAAATTGGATAATTTATTTTCTGGAAGTCCACTAGTACACCACGGCGTAAATAAAGCTACCATTTCAAATCAACGAAAGGCTTACGCTGTATTCATTTTGAATTTTGAATTTTGAATTTTGAATTCCGCCTTGCGGTACTAGTGCGTAACATAGTTTGATTTGCTCCCCATACGAGCAGATCCCCCCGCCTGTAGCGAACCACTTTTTAAGGGTTGTTGGGGGGATCTGCTTGCAGCACTAAGCTAACTTTTATAGGACAAGGGAAAAATCTCTACTGGATGTAAAACTACTAAATCAGTGCAAAAATTTTCCGCTACATTTTTCTGTACTTGATTCCTAATCATGGAAACAAATTTGTCAAGGTCGAATGGTTTAAGTAAATATTCTTCAAACTCTACATCTGGAATTTGATCGTGAGTACCTGTGGTAGATGTTGAAGTCACAATGATTGGGATATGATTTCCATTGTCTGCTTCCATCGCAGTCAATTTGTTTAGTAATGTATAAATACTTTCACCTAAGAACCTGATTTCACAAACGACGATGCTGGGTCTGAACCAACTTAAGATTTCTAAAGCTTCTTTTACTGAACCAGCAGTAATCACATTTGCGCTTAGACCTTGAAGAAGAATGGCGTACAAATCCCTACTATCGCGATCGTTCTCTACAACGAGTACTTGTACACCTTCGAGTATCCCATCTGTCAAGCAAAAGCCATTGATTAAATTCATAACAAGACCTGCAATTAGGACTTTCAGTGCAAAGCAACCTGAAAAATCTGTAGTTTTTAAGGAGGTGAGACAACCAGATAGGTCAAATACAAATTAGCAGAGAACCATTTAATGGTTAAAATTACTAGGTTCTGTTCTTGTACTATGGGTGGGTGTTGTTTGATTTCCTAAATGAGTTGATTGACTACGACACAAAACGTAGGAAACTTTTTAATATAAGGGCATGGATGGCAATGCCCATTAGTGTCAATTTAGAGCCAGAGCAATAGAATTAGCGGTGACATAAATATAGATGCAAAGCCGCTTCCTATAGGGTAGCCCAGTTTGATTAACAGAAAATTAAGCTTCTTATGTAACCCGCGTAGTTTTAGTAGCGTGCATTAGCATAATACACTGAAAATCTGGGATGGTGCGTAAGAGAAGGGGAGCATCTCACTTTTGTAAAAACACGCCTGCCCTGGCGAATGGAAATCGCGGGTATACAAACAAAACAAATTCTTCGAGTCCGCGTAGGCGGACTTCGTTTGTGTAGCCGCGAGGGAGCATCCCAATTTTGCCAAAATAAAATTTGTAGTGGGAGCATCTTGCTCCCTAATGTCCAGGAAGCGGGCTAGAAGCCCGCACTACCAAAAAATAAATTTACACATTTGGGATGCTCCCAGCCGCGATTTCTAATCGCCTGGTATATTTGCAAAGGTGAGATGCTCCCTTAAGCAAGAGAGCTATTGCCATTCCCTATCCTCAAGTTCCTTTTGAGGTAATAATAAGCTGGCTTCAATTTCCTGCCTGATAGCAGCCGTCACTTCACAATTGCTATGCAAACAATCAAGTAGTAACTGATTGGCATCGTAGTATCGTTGCAGTACTTGCTTTTGTTCAGGGCTAAAGTGCCACTGGTGGTTAATGTTGCGATAATTAATGACCGTCATCTTTAACTGTTCAGCCCAGGCTGAATAGTTTGTCTGCCACCATAGTTGCAATCGTTCTTGAGTTTGACGAGAATTTGGGAATTGGTCAGAGAGTTGTTGCAGAGATTTATAGAGGCCAACATCCAGAACAATGCCCATAATGTTGCTTAGAGAATCTCCACAGGCGTGGATGTGGGCAAAGTCCTGGCTCCCATCAATTGCACACTCCACTAGCAGGTCATCTAATGCCGCATCCAGAAACATTCCCTGGTCGAGGCTGCTGGCTAGAGCAAAGTGAGAAGCTATGTGAGGAGTCCGACTCAAGGCAAGGTAAAATGCTCTAGTTGTCGCCTCTTTTGGTTGGTTTGGAATAGTGCGAGATTTTTGGCTCGCCCAGGTCAAAAACTCTTGTAAATGAGAGTCTTGAGCAACGAGTGCATCAATTTGTTGTTTCATCAACTGTACCAGAGAGTCTGCGCTTCGGAGCATGGTAGCTGTTAACAAGAAAATTTCGTGCCAGTGCGGGTCTGTAATGTGACTAACTAATCCTTCTAGAGCTTGCCCAAATGCCTCTAGGTTATAACTGGCAACGATTTTTCTCGCCGTGAAGTATTCTTGAAACGCCAGATAGGAGAAGGAAAAAATTCCCCGCGCCCGTTCTGCTAGTAGCCCATGTTGAACCTCCATCGCTTTCAGGGCCGCTTCACTTTCTATTTGGAGTTCTTCAGCATCCATTGGCACCTTGTCCAAATTCTGAATATAGTCACCAATGTATTGCTCAACGATGCGTTGCTCAAAAAAGTACTGACCTTGCTCAAATGTTGCTGCTGCAATCTGACTCAATAACTTGAGCTTTTGTGGTAATAAAAACCCTCGGTAAACTTCATCCCGTTCAATGCCTCTGGCTTCATCCCATTTGCCCAATAGCAGGTCTAAACCTTCCTTATAAAAGTCAGTCCGCTTAGTCGGAAATTTTTCTTGACCGTGAAACACCCAACAAGCAAGATGCAGAAATAGAGGTGTAACTACAAGTTGGCGAAATTGCCAGTTTTCATCTAAGTCTAACTTCTGAATAAACCGAACAGACTCCGCCTCACCATCTGGAATGTTGGTCTTGGTAAATGTCACAAACCATTTTTGAGCGAAGCTTCGGATTTGTTCTGAGGTAAATGGGGCAATCTCAACATCGGTAAAGCCTCTGAGGCTGAGTTTTTGAGATGCTGTTCGACAGGTGGCCACAAATTGATTTTTGTGATATTTATCTGAAAATCTGCGAATTTCGCTTAAGACAGTGTTGCTTTGTTGGTTCAGAATTTCATCCATGCCATCAAGCAACACTAACACTCTGCCTGCACTAAGTAAAGTTTCAATGACTGACGGATCTAAAATTTCCGATGTGAGGAACTCCTGGCGGATGTATTTTAATAGGCTGAACTCGTTGGTTACTTTAGATTCTTCAGTAAAATTTCTTAGGGTAATGAAGATTGGCACCTGATTCGCCGCAAATTCACCTTGGTTACATTGAATGGCAAGATATTGCAAAAAGGTAGTTTTACCTACTCCTGGTTTGCCTAGCACCCTGAGCTTGGAGTATGTTTTAACTGCGTGTGTACCAGGTATTTGTTTTTGGTCAACTTCACCTAAGCCAAAACGGTTAAATTCTTTTGGATCGAGGTTTTGCAGTTCAGTAATTTCTAACGACTGAAGACTGGCAATTGACTCTAAAATATTTACATCAATATATATATCATCGATCGCAACAGGACGGCTGATATCCAATAACTGCAAAATCCCACACTGGTCTTGAATTTTGTCGAAGCGTTGCGATCGCACTAATTCCACTAAGCCGTCAATATCCAGCCCACTGATCTGGCTGTATTCTTCTAGTTCCATGAATTCTGCCGGCGGATCAATCGTAATCTTCCGCCAATTCAGTTCCAGCACCAAACAAATTTCAATAAAGGTATGACGTTCAACCGGACGGCCGCTGAAAAACCGCCAAATCGGTTGTCTAGTCTTGAGGTTTACTTCCCCTGCTAGATTATCTTGAGTCCACCCCTTGAGAGCAAATGCTCTTTTAGCTTCTTGAATACCGATGAGTGATGCCTGGAGCGATCGCTTGGCCATAGGACAAAAACCCTGCTCCTCAAATCATGGACTTTAACTTTTATTAATATCTGCAATCTTATAGCCTTTGTGTGATTCTAGCATTTTACGCGCTTAAAGTTATACAAAATCCCAAACTCTACTCTCATTTTTTTAACCTTTTGTGTTGAAATCAAACATTATATATTCATCTTATAGCGGTTATCGATTGGATGAGAACACCAAAGTCCTTGCTGTCAAATCATTTCAGCAAAGTTTTTGTATCTCACTGAACTGCACACCGCTATATACATTTCAACCTTTTAGGAAAACCTGAATTTAAACATTTATCTGTAATGCTTAGTTAGTGGTTACTTGCTATGGGATAACTTTATAATTGCTTTATATAAGTATTGTCTTAGTTTAATATATCTTTATATTTATAAAATTCTCGTCAGAGAAATAACTGAATAATCTCTATTTTTTAATTTGTAGTTATTGACTCCATAACCAATATAAAGATATGAAGTTTTTATCAATCAACAAAATAGGTAACGTTATTGAAATTGCTGAATTAGTTTATGGAAAAATGGAATCTGGGATAACAAATAAACCAGAAATATTTATAGATAAATTATCTAACCACTTAGAGGATTTCAACATTACAGGAAGGTCTTCAGTAAATATATTACACAAATATATTGACGAATTTTCCCAGAAAGAAAAAGCAGAGCTAATAGCTCTTATGTGGCTAGGTAGAGGTATAGCAGATGGACATTTAGAAGACTTCCTAAATCTGGTTAAACAAGTAGTAGAGCTTATACCTCAAAATTATGCAACCACTTATATTATCGAAAGACCCCTTTTAGCAAAATATCTGCGGAACGGGCTTCAAAAACTAGATACATGGACTTCTGCTTTATCGTGAAAAATTGTCAGGACATCAGGCTGACACTGCTTGACTAGTGCAATGATGTCTCTGGCTTCTTCTTGATATAAGTCTTCGACATAGCCACTTCTAGAAAGTTGTGCTTCTTTTTCACTATCAAAAGGGCCAAAGTAATAAGTACAGCGCGGAACAGCTGTGTTAATTTCTACCCACCAAGCAAGCTCTGATTGATTAGATTGAAATAAATTCATAATGGATAACAATAATTAATTGAACTTGATTAAAGACCTTATTGCTAAACTGGCATTTCTTGATAGCAGTAGCTACAACGCCAGTAAGCTCCCCCTGAACTCACGTGACGGAGTAAAGTATTTGAACAGCAAAGACAAGTATACTTTCCCTTCATAGATTGACTGATTTCTGTAGATATATGATTCTGGCTGGAACCAGTAATCAAATTACTTTGACTCGTAAATAAATGTTTCATTTTCAAAGCCTCAATTGTTAGAAGACTTGTGTGTAAACTTTAGCCTCTTAGGAGAGAGGTTTGATATTTGATGAAAGTTGAGTTCTTTAAAATATATCTAGACAGTAATGAGGTAGAAACTATCTATAGTCACTACCCCACAGATGTTACTCGCTATCTATATATTTACCGAGGAATCAATAATGATGTGGATGACACGGTTATCATCAGCAGCATCGGGTCTTGAGGCTGTTGATTATAATCTGCATTAATACTATTGAAAGGATCAATTTTAAAACTTGAACCTTCAATCGGCTTTATGGGTATTACCTTACCGGAAACAACGTGATACGTCAGGAGTTCCTGGATTTTATTAATATTGTTGAGCAACGTCTCTACAGTACCAGATGGACAGGGCAAACGCTTGGCTTGTAGATGCAGAGGCGATGAACGAGTCAACGCCTTTGAGAGTATCTATCAGATTGGCAGCCTTGATTGCATCAACTAGGGTGCTAAAAGAACCAGCGTTAACGGCAGTATCAGTAATATTAGCCATTTATTTCACTTGGTTATGTGTAATTTGCTAATTAGTTTTAGCATGACATCCTAGTGTTAGAAATCATGTTTTAGTAAGTGGTTGAGTAGCGTATAAATTGTATAACTTTAGCTAATATTTCAGCTAAAAAATTAAATAATTAAAATCCAGCAGAATTTATGAGTTAGGAGTCAAAGGAAAAATCTTGTTAGCGACAATCCAAGATTTTTTATCAGGTTTGCAGTGCATTACAAAGTCTGTTACAGACTATATACTATTTTTAATTATTTGCGTCTACCTGCTTATATTGAGTTCGCTCAATTACTTGTAATATACTAGAACGGCAAAACTAACTGGAGAGGTGAGACTAAAGGCTTAATTACGTATGCGTCTTAGAAAATATCAAACGAGTTTACTATGCTTCCAACCTACCTCTAGCAAGTTTTACCGCTCTAGGTAATATAGCGGTTCTCAATTGCATGGAATACAGACCCAACAAGAGCAGATCCAACGCTTGTAGCCTTTTAGGAGAGAGGCTTTGAAGCGAAGGTCAGAGTGGATTACATCCATAGAGGCGTAGCGGCTACTCTGCGAGTTCTCCAACAGAGTACCCGCAGGGTACGAATTATTTCAGTTTTTCAAAACTACATTGAAGGAATTTAAATACCCAGTAATAGTTTTAGCTAATGTCTTTTGCTGTTTTTTTGTAGTTATTGCCATTACTTGATATAGCCTTCCTTCGGCAATATACATTCTATTTATAGTGATTTTTCCTCCAGAATTGATGTACTCAATCTCTTTACCAGGATGATTATTATAACTACGAATATTTCGCTGACTAATTAAATTGCTTTTCGTAGTCTTTAAAGCCATATCTCTGGCATTATTAAGTACAGCTTGGGGGTCAGTTATTTGACCATAACTATAAGGAAAATCATTGTAAGTAACTATGTATGCTACTTCCTGTTTTGGTGGTTGAGCGAAAAATATTTCTAAGGTAATTTCCCCCATGTAAGTTTTTTGGAATTGGGTATTTCTGTTGGGGTTTCCCGGCATCAAAATAGTAAAACGTCCATCGGGAGGGGTGTATAACTTCCATCGTGGCTGTACGGTTTTAGAGACTGTTGGTTTGACAACAGCCACGGGAGGTTTAGGTTGACGCGCTTCCACGAGAATAGAACCACCACAGATAAAGGTGGCGGCGATTAATGGCAACAGATTTTTAACTGTCATAAGTTTTACCTTTTGAGATGCCGATCTTACTGATGATGCTAGCTGTTATAACCTAGCAGCACATAAAGCAGCACCTATTAGCCCCACTTGCGGGTTGAGGATAATATACACGGGGATCTCTTCGAGGAGGCGGCGCATCCTGCCTTTTTGGGTGAAGTTTAATAAGAAACCGCTATTTTGGATTAAGGGGAGAATTTTGGGCGCAATCCCACCAGCGATGTATAAACCACCATAAGGTAGGAGTTTAAGGGCCAGATTGCCGGCTTCTGCACCATAAGCCTCTATAAATAATTGCAAGGTTTGTTCGCAAAGGCGATCGCTACCTTGCAATGCAGCTGTACCAATAGCAGCACCAGCATCGACACTTTTCTCTTCTTGTCCGGCTTCTTGTTCCCAAGTTCTGACGATCCGGGCGATATCTGGTGATTCGGTGGCAAATTTGCGATCGCGCAAAAATTGATAAATTGCCACAATTCCCATTCCAGAAACTACCCGTTCTACAGAAATGCGCTGGATATCATGCTTATCCAGCAGGTATTTTAACAGTTGAAACTCGATCTCGTTTCGAGGAGCAAAATCAGCGTGTCCACCTTCTGAGGAAAAAACTTGATAGTCGTTTCCTTGTTTAATTAAAAATCCTTGCCCTAAGCCAGTACCAGCACCAATAATCCCAATGGGGGCTTCGGGTTTGGATTGACCAACTTGTAACGTCAAAAAGTCTTTTTCTTGTAAACCTAAAATGCCATAGCCAACGGCGGCGAAGTCGTTAATCAAAGAAATATGCGGGATACCCAACTCTTCTTGTAGGCGTTCGGTATCCAGGAACCAGACTAAATTGGTTAGCTTGGCAGTATTGTTGACGATGGGCCCGGCGATCGCAAAACAAGCCTTATCTGGTACTGGTGTATTACCTTTGAGCAAAAACTGCTGCACTATGGGTACTAAATCGGGAAAATCAGCACTGTGATAACTTTCCTGATAAATAGTATGTGAAGCTGGTGAATCTGATGTTTCAACCAATCGCAGAATAGTTTTCGTCCCGCCGATGTCTCCTGCTAGTAACAAAGTCATAGAATTTATACGTGAATTAATTACTTTTTTTGTAGGATATACCCAACGTACCAGAAGCCATGAACGCAAATCTCTATCAAAGGTTTAAGCAAATCGAATAACTTCTTCTATGTGGGTTAAATGGGAAGTATCTCCCGTTAGTTCTAATAACCATTCTGGGTCTTGGCGTACCACTTTTACCAGAGAACACAAAGAAGCTTTGACTTCTGTTTTGGCAATGTCCCCTACTAGCCCCATTGCTCCGCCCAACACAGATGCACCATGCGCCACTAGCAGTATATCCTCTGGGAAGAACTCAGTAGCTAAACATCTAGCAGTTTGCCCAGAACGTTCTCGCACTTTTTCGTGAGTTTCAGGAAATTTGGCGGCGATCCGTGAGGTATAGCTGTTGTCAATTCTGGGGAATAACTTTGCTAATGCTGGAGTTGACAGTCTTTCGGGTTCTTCCGTCATCCAAACTGGATTTAGCCATTCACTCAAGCCTGTTTCGAGTTTAATCGGCAAGTTGAGCATTTCTGCAACTGCGTTTGCTGTTTGTACGGTTCGCAGAAAAGGAGAAGCGAAAATATGTCCAATCTTTTCTTTTTTCAATCGTCTAGCTAACTGCTGTGCCTGAAGCATACCATCATCAGACAAGGGTGGATCGTAGCGTCGTTCGGCGGTGAGAAACCAATCGGGGTTTACGAAATCGAGGCGGTTAGCGTGTCTTGCTATCCAGACTATTTGACTCATAAGTTTAATCATTCCGGTGAATAGAATTCGCCGCTAAACAAATATATAGATATCTGCAAGGAGGCCTGCAAATATTAATATAGGACAAAAATCGTAATAATATTTAATAATACTAATGATTAGTAAAAGTTATAAGTGCTGTCAATATAGCTTTTATTAAAGCCTTTTTAGCCAAGTCTCTAAAGCAATATCGACTATAGTAATCCGGTTTGATTTCTGAAAAGATACGTAGGGTGTGTTAGCGACAGCGTAACGCACGAAACCCTTGATAGTGGTGCGTTACGCTGTCGCTAACACACCCTACATACTAAGGATTAGGAAAAGTTATAAGTATAAATTAGTTAAGATTGTGTAAAGAACTCAAATGTAAGTACCAGACTGAGACGGTTCAAACCAAACTCCACGCTCAATAACTGATATAGCGGTTATCGATTGGATGAGAACACCAAAGTCCTTGCTGTCAAATCATTTCAGCAAAGTTTTTGTATCTCACTGAACTGCACACCGCTATAGTAGATGGCTCACGGTAATTGTTTTGAGTGTGCCGTGACGTTTGCGATAGTAACATTCAAAAAGTAGAGAAAATAAATGTGGTTCTTCATGGAAGTAATGGTAAAAAACAAACCCCTGCCAATCTATGCTAAATTGTTCAGCAATTTTACAAAATAGTGCATCAACATCATCACCATCTATTTTGAGGTCTTCCCGAAGCCGTGTATTAAGAGTAATATTTTTTGCTTGCACGCCCAGTTCATTAGAAAGAATTACTGCAAGTTGGTTAAATCTATCTGTAAATGACATAAGCTTTTCAGGTGACAAACTCCACTAGTAACAATCCTATCAACAAAGGAATTGTTACCAGGTAATAATCGTCAAGCCTCTATAGTCTGGTAGCAAGATAGGGTTATTGTAGCTATCCCTTTGGTATTCCCAAAGCTATATAGGAACTTATACAATTGCTTATAACTTCAACCATCCAAATAGTTGCCCTACAGTTAATTGAAAGCCGCTAACTAAATCTGGAACTGGTAATTTTTCTTGTTCTTCTTGTAAAAGTTCTGGTTGCTGCTTTGGTGGATAAACTAAAACAGAATGCTCATCTGGATCAATCAGCCAACCGAAGCGACTACCATACTTTAGACAATGTAGAATATTTCCGGTTACTTTAGTCTGGCTTTGATCGGGCGAAAGAATCTCAATTGTCCAGTCTGGATATGTCTTAAAGACATTTGCCACTTCTCCACGCTCGTCTAATAAAATCCGTTCCCAAGCAAACACAGCTACATCAGGGACAATTGAACGTCCGCCAAATGTACAGCGCAACTCTGGAAATGCAAGGGCAATTCTTTGAGGTTTCGCTACAGAATTGATATTACTGACTAGTTCACCCTGAAGAATACTATGTTTTCCTTGAGGCATTGGTTTTTGAATAATTTGTCCATTGATGTATTCTGAGCTAGGCTTTGTTTCTGGTAGGCTCAAAAACTCTTCTAAAATTAGGGGTTTAGTGGGTGATTTTACCATGTGCTTGTACCTCCAAAATTTTCATTTAATCAATTAATTACCCTAAATAAGCTTTTTTAACTCGCTCATCACTAATCAATTCTGATGCTGCACCTGTTAAAGTTATAGAACCAGCTTCTAAAACATAACCGCGATCGGCAATTTGTAGCGCCAAATTCGCATTTTGTTCAACTAACAAAATAGTCACGCCTGTAGCCCGGAGATTTTCAATAATAGAGAAGATTTCCCGAACGATCGCAGGTGCTAAACCTAAGCTAGGCTCGTCTAAAAGCAAGAGTTGTGGTTTACTCATGACAGCCCGTGCGATCGCTAACATTTGTTGTTCGCCACCACTGAGAGTTCCTGCTAGTTGATTGCGTCTTTGTGACAAGCGAGGAAATAGCTCAAATTGGTGCTGAATATCTGCTTTAATCTCGGCTTGATTGGAGCGAATATAAGCACCCAAAAGTAAATTATCAAATACTGTTTGTCGCGCTAAAACTCTCCGTCCTTCAGGACAATGGGCGATACCAAGTTGTACAACTTCGTGAGTTTGGCGGCGGGTAATATTATGTCCATTATAGATAATTCCGCCACTCTTAGGATTAACTACTTTAGATATGGCGCGGAGTGTAGTAGTTTTACCAGCACCATTAGCACCAATTAGAGTCACTACCTCGCCTTTTTGAATAACTAAATTAATCTTTTTTAAAGCTTGGATGCCGCCATAATTAACATCAAGTTCTTGAACTTCTAAAATTGTATAGTTTGGCTTACTATCGGCTTTCATCGGCGGTTTATATCCAGAAATATTGATTTAAAATCTAAGAGGAAGTTTGAAAAGTCCTCTTGCTGGTATCAAAAGTTTTAGATCCCCCTAAATCCCCCTTAATAAGGGGGACTTTGATTCTTCCCCCTTTTTAAGGGGGGTTAGGGGGGATCTAAAAGTGCCTAAAGTCACAGCAAAACACTTTTCAAACAACCTCTAAGATACATCAATCATACATTTCTTAAAACAGATAGATGCTGAAATAGTGTTTCAGCAACCACTACCATCGTTGTTACCCTTTGTGCCAATCCTGCGAGGAGGGGGAGAGGTATCAGTTGTGCAACGCGCATTACAGGCGCTACGAGCAGATGCACAATTGAACGAGTTAGAATCATTGCTGGCATTTTTTGCTAACTTTGTGTTAGACACGCCTTTAGTGCAACAAATCATGAGGCGGGATATGACCGTATTACGTGAGTCACCTTGGTATCAAGAAATTCTACGCGAAGGAGAAACACGCGGGAAAGCAAGCGGGGAACTACGAGGAATACTTTCTGGGATTGAAATTAATTTAGAGTTGAAATTTGGCGATCGCGGCTTACAATTGATGCCAGAAATTAACCATATTCAGGATTTAGAGCGTTTGAAGACAATTTTACGAAATATTGTCACTGCAAATACTATTGAGGAATTGCAACAGATTTTGTAATTCTCAAGTTAGTTATTATTCATTACCCAAATAAGCTTCAATTACAGCCGGATCGTTTCTAACTACAGCTGGTTCACCCAAAGCAATCAACTGCCCAAAATCTAACACGGCAATGCGATCGCACAAACCCATAACCAAGGGTACATGGTGTTCAATGAGGACGATCGTTAAATTGAAGCGATCGCGCAGGCTACGGATAAATTCGCTTAATTGCTGCTTTTCGTTGGGGTTCATGCCCGCCGCCGGTTCGTCGAGAAGTAAAATTTGCGGTTTTAATGCTAAAGCGCGGGCAATTTCCAGCCGCCGCTGATCGCCGTAGGCAAAGTTTTTGGCTTTTTCGTCAGCGCGATCGCTCAATCCTACCAAATCCAATAAATCTAAAGCTTTCTGCTTAGTTTTAAATTCTTCACTAGGCGCTGGTGGTAATCCCAAAACTCCTTTAATCATATTACTTTTAGTGTGTAAATGCCGAGCAATTATCACATTTTCTAAGGCCGATAATTCCCCAAACAAGCGGATATTTTGGAAGGTACGGGCGATACCTAAAGCAGCAATTTGATGGGGACGTAGTTGGGAAATTGCTGCACCTTGATAAATTAATTGACCGCTAGAAGGTGGAATGAAAGCGGTAATTAAATTAAACAGTGTTGTTTTGCCAGCACCATTAGGGCCAATCAGTCCAAAAATCTCATGTTTGTTTACACTAAAAGATACATTGTTTACCGGCACTAGACCACCAAAGCGGCGAGTCAATGCTTTTGCTTCTAAGACAATACTGCTTTTAGTTTCTGAAATACTGTGTGACATTTTTGCATGTTATTGTGAATAGTTCACTTTTGGCTTTTACGTCTTTGAAAAATATCTGGAGTAATTAGCCCTTGGGGGAAAAAGATTGTACCGATTACTATTAGTAAGCCAAAAATAATTAGTCTACCATCGCGCAAAAATTGTGCTAGCCAATTGGGTAAACCACCTGTATCGGCGAGACTTCGCAAAATCTCTGGTAAGGCTGTAAATACCATACCTCCGACTACCGGCCCTAAAAAACTTCTCGAACCACCAATTAAAACGAAAGTTAAATATATAATACTGGCATCAAAAGTACCTTGACGAGCATTCCAGGTATTAAGGAAGTGGGCACTAATTGCACCTACAACCCCTGCAAGCATAGCCCCTAGTGTAAACGCTAGAACTTTGTAATAAGTTGGATCGATTCCCATTGCGCCCGCAGCTAATTCATCTTCGCGGATAGCAATAAAAGCCCTACCGACGCGGATGCGTTCTAAGCGATAAAGCAGCACCATACTAATTAATAGTAAGGGCAGAACAATCCATAAATATTCCAGTTGGGTTTGGAAAGGTTGAGGAATGCCAAAAATCCCGACAGCACCGCCTGTAATATCTAGATTTAGGGAAATGACACGCAGAACTTCCACAAAAGCGATAGTAGCGATCGCTAAATAAATTCCTCGTAATCTCAACGCTGGAATTCCCACCATTACCCCTAATAAGCCAGAAATTATCCCCGCAATTAACATCTCCAATAACAACAATGGAATGGGATATAAGCTACTGCTAGATGTCAAAACTTTTGTGGATAAAATTGCAGCAATATATCCACCTAGAGCATAAAATCCCGGACTAGCTAAAGACAATTGCCCTGTCATTAGCGGTAAGTAAAGTGATAATCCTAATAACGCCCCCAATACCATAGAGACAATTAGAGAACCGTAAGTAGCGAAAAAATCAGCCATTTTAAAAATTTGGATTAAGCTTAATCAAACTATCACTTTTATCAACTATTAAGCTGTTAATATTTGCTCTGCTGTCAGCGTTAGTTCAGGAAAAGTCTGTGACACAATTCTTTCTGAACCTCTAAACTGTGTGCGTTGATATTTTTCCTCAGCATCTAATAGAAAAACAAATACAGTCGGAACTTTGGGATTTCCTAAATACTCTCTTAATCCAATTGCTAAATAATCTACAATCCAATATTCTGTAACACCTAAGCGTTGATATTCATCTAATTTATCAACGTAGTCATCTTCCCAATTAGTTGATGTCACTTCTATAGCTAACTGAATGGGTTCTTCAAGTGCAGAATAAGCAGAACGATTTGAGCGCCATACATCTTTATCTATCACACTGACATCAGGCTTGCGCCCTTGTTCTATTCCATTGGCAGTTATAGTTCTAAAAACTGCTGTGGTTTTTACTACATAATTCAGATTTAAACGTTTAATTTCATCTTTGAAAGAGTCAGCCGCAAAGTCAGCGACATCATCATGATTTCTGGTTGCACGCACTTCTACAATTTCTCCATCCACAAGTTCATATAAACCTTCCTCTGGACATTGTTCTAAGAATTGATCGAAAGTTAATTTTTGTTTGGTGTATGTTTTCATAGTGCTATGTCTCTTTAAACTTTCTGAATAAACCGCCGCCCTAGCAAACCTTGGGGTCTAACTAATAGCATAATAAACAAAATTCCAAAGGCTACTGCGTCTTTATATCCAGAGAATTCAGCAGGGACAAACGCCTCAACTAATCCAATTACCAAACCTCCCACTACCGCGCCGGGAATACTACCTAAACCACCTAAGACAATTACCGCTAAACCCCGCAAACCAAAAGCAATACCAAAATATGGCCCAGCAATACTAACGCTAGAGGCGACTAAGGTTCCTGCTAATCCTGCTAAAAAACTGCTGATGAAGAATGTTAGGATGATAAAGCGATCGCTATTAATTCCTAATAAACTAGCTGTAGTCGGATCTTCTGCGATCGCCTGCATGGCCTTACCATACTTAGTCCGATTGATAAAATAGGTAATAATTGCCACAATTACAACTGATACCGTAAAAATTACCACCTGAACGGTGCGAATGGGAATTTCCTTTTCTTGAGTACCAAAGTTAATAGAAGGTGGTAAATTCCCATAAGTATCTGCGGGATATGTGTAACTTTCTGCGCCTACCAAATACTGGATTAAGTTAACAATTACCACTGCTACTCCCAAGCTGGAAACAACAGTTAGTAAGGGATCAGATCCTTGACGACGCAAAGGTTGAAAAGCAACCCGTTCCATCACTATTCCGATCAATCCCGCCAAGGTACTTCCTAAAATTAAGGCTATAGCAAATGGTAATTTTATTGGCAAGGTTGCATTAGCTAGCAAGCCATTAAATCCAAAGCTACCACCCATAAGGGCATAAGTGAAATATGCACCCAAGGTAAAAATCGCGCCATGAGCTAAATTAATGATGCCCAAAATTGAATAGACTAAGGTATATCCCAATGCAAAAATTGCATAGATACTACCGATAGATAATCCGTTCAGAAATTGTTGCAAAAATAGAGTGATATCCATATTGCAACTATTTTATAAATACGAATTTTCCAGTGTTTCCGTCTTTATCCATCTTAATTTGGGCGACGTAAAATTCTTTTTGAATCACATCACCTACTGGTGTAAAAGCAATCTCACCTAAAGGAGTGTCATATTTTCCAGCTAGTAGTTGCTTATTCAATTCTGTCCGCAGTTTATCAAGAGGTAATGTACTGATTTTGGACTTTTTATCCAACTCTTTAAGAGCTTCGACATACACCTGCACCGCCGCAAAAGCTTGACCGGTAAATTGGGCTGGTTCTTTTTTATATTGCTCAATATAGGCTTGGCGAAATATCTTATTAATCTCACCAGGATATTCAGGACTGTAAGCTTGAGCAATCAGCACACCATCGCAAAGGGCTTTACACACCGATAAAACATTGGGTGTATTTAGACCATTACCACCAATAATTATGCCTTTATAACCTAGTTCTCGCAGTTGTCGCACTAAGTTACCACCATCAGCAGCTAGTCCTGAAATAATTACTAAATCTGGTTTTAAGTTAATAGCATTGGTAGCTTGGGCTTGAAAATCTGTATCAGTAGTTTGGAATTTTTGAACTGTTACTAATTCTAGCCCTTGTTCTTTAACTGCCTTTTGAAAAATCTCGGTTTCTGATTTATTAAATGCATCATTTTGGGCGTAAAAAACTGCTACTTTTTTAATTTGAGGATTCTGTTTGAGTGCAGCTTTCAACGAATTAGGTGCAACTATAGAAACGGGGGCAGATACACGAGCTACATAATCACCAATTTCTGGAATTCCGTTTGCGGTATTTGATGCTCCAATAACTGGAACTTTCGCACGTTCGGCAACGGGGTCAGCACTAAAAGCTTGCTGTGACAAAGTAGGGCCAACAATACCCACAACTTTATCCTTATTAATTAAAGTTTGAAAAGCATTAATTGCTCCAGCTTCATCACCGCTAGTATCTTGACTTATCAATTTAATCGGAGTGCCATTAATGCCACCTTTACTATTGAAATACTTCTCGGCAATTCTGGCTCCCACAAATCCTTCTTGACCAAGTAATGCTACGTTGCTGGTTTGTGCTAAGGCAATGCCGATGGGAATAGCACCTGATGTAGTCGTTGTCTGGGTGGTGTTAGTTGTAGTGTTGTTTGTAGTACTATTTGGAGTATTTGTCACAGAGCCACCGCCACAGCCTGTTAGTAGCAAAGCGCAAGTTGATAATAATGCTGTTGTCTGAGCGATCGCGTTGTTCATCGTTAAATAATCATGTAGTTATTAGATATTCGGCAAAAGCTCATGCTAACTTTCATAATCTGCAAACAAAATGACGCAGATTTAAACTTTTGCACGAATTCTATTAAATCACTCTTATTTCACCATGCAAAGACAAATATTCAAAGTGCTTCTAAATACAAATTATTATAATTAGTAATGATTTGATCGTTCCCCGGTTCTATTTGGGGATCGCTTTGTCAGTTCAGTTTACTACTAAGTAAGTACTTTTAAACCCCTTTTTCGCTACCAGGTAATCCTTTAGGCTCGTAGTGACGGCAACCGTTACATGGGCCGTCGGGATTAACAGCACAACGCATGTAGCCAGAACGGGCATTAAATTTGCAGCTGATATCGCCAATCAGATAACCCACCCCTTCTAAATAATAGCGATCGCCTTCAACAGGTCTAAGGTTTTGCCGTCCCTGCACCGCTTGAAAATTCATGGCTGCTTGCCTCATCCGTAGGCGCGATCGCGCATGGGTTTTGCGGATCGCCCACAGGGAAATCAGGGACGGTAAAAAACCAACGGCAATTACTAAAAGTGTCTTTAACACCTTCTTTTTACCTCTTCTGTGCGCTGATTGATTGTCCCTGATGTTACACTCTGGTTTACGGAAGTGCAAAGATTAGGGCAGTTTTGTCTAATTGCAACCATGTTTGTTGGCAATTAGTAATGGCAGTGTAGTATCTAGCAATTTTAACGAAGAAGTTCTTTCTGCCACTCCAATCAGCATAACTGTTACAACCCCAGGCGTGAACTGCCGTTGAATGTTGATAATTTTAAGATTTGTTGACTAATGCCTTTTGGCACAAACGTCTTATGTCAGTCTCCACCCGACTTTTGTTTTTTCTATGTCGCTGCGATGCTAATCTTTTTTTGCTTTGCTGACGAAGTTGTTGTGCTAGCAGTGCGGCTTCCCTTTCGGCTCGGAATAAATCAACTTTTCGCGTTGTCAAAATAAATGATTCGTCAGGCTTTCGTTTTACCCAAGGGACGCTAACTGCGAAATACTGACAAATCTGTTTACCTAGCTCCTTCTTCAAGAGTGGGTAACGTTTTTGACTATTGAGTGTGTTAGCGATCGCTTTCAACTCCAATATCGCTGCTTCTAACTCTCCCGCCATCCGATTAATCCGCTCGACTTGTGTTATCAAACGCTCCCGTTCGCTGACGATTTTCTCCTGTTGGGGTTGCAGTGGCACAATTGCAGTAGTTACAGGTGTAGGCTGCAACATCGAGACTTTCAGCAAAATGGGCTTTTTGTCCGTGTCTGAGATTTTTTTCATACTACCTCAAGTAAGGCTAGCTGACTTCTAAGGCATTTTAGCAGTAAATAGTATATTTGTACTATACAAATTTTGTATACCAGATTTAATCTGATAAATTCTGCTTATGACTTACGCAAAACTACACGCTCTCTGAGGTAATTTACGTAGGCACAAAGTTATATTGCTCTTACCTATGTTATTTGCGTAAGGGACTTCCAAACAATAAAATAAATATACAGTAGGGTGTGTTAGGCGAAAGCCGTAACGCACCGAGATATCTGGCGGTGCGTTACGCTGTCGCTAACGCACCCTACAAAATTGGATATTTTTTTAATTGGAAGTCCCTAAGTCCGGCTGGTGTGGGCAAAACGGAACCTGAAGTAGTTCCACCAGCGCTGATAATATTTCTATAGGACTCATATTTGATTTTTGAAAAAAATGAGATTAAGAATATACGAAATCGCTGATACCGAAGAAATTATGAAATTGTTCTACGACACTATTCATGAAGTGAATATTCATGATTACACACAAGAACAAGTAGATGCTTGGGCACCAGCAAATATGAATATTGATGTTTGGATTAAAGGTTTAGGAAGTAAGTTTACTTATGTAGCAGAGGAGAATGGTAAAATTATTGGTTTTGGGGAATTAGAGGCTAATGGACATATCGATCGTTTTTACTGTCATAAAGATTTTCAAAGAAAAGGGGTTAGTAAAAAAATCTTAGAACAGCTTGAATCAAAAGCAAAAGCTTTAGGAGTTGAAAAGTTATTTACAGAAGCTAGTATTACAGCTAAACCTTTTTTTGAAAGGCAGAGTTTTATTATTGTGAAACAGCAAGAAGTAGAACGTAGAGGGCAAAAGCTGATAAATTTTATTATGGAAAAATCAATTTAGTCATTGTAATAAGAAGCAACACAAATTAAGAGCAAAAACTGTTAACTAATATTATTATGAATCTGCAATTAAATTATGAAGGTAGTCACGCGCTTCCGACAAGGTGAAATACAAAAAATTACCGTCTTTATCAAGTATTTCGTATGCATTGAGAACGATATAATTGGCATCTTCCCCCCATCCTAAACCGGAAATTAATCCTAAAGCACAAGCCTTGCTTCCCAACTCACCGATTTCTAAAAGTATGTCTTTATATTCTGCTTTTAGCTTCCCTGTCTTAATCATCTCATCAAGTCTGACTTGATATTCGGCATTTGTTTCACTCATCAAGCAACTTTCTGTTTCGGCGGGGTGAATTAACTATGGTATAGGAATCATATTTGATTTTTGAAAAAATATAAGTATTTGTAGGGTGTGTTAGACGGAACGTCATAACGCACCCAGGGTAAGCTGATGGTGCGTTACGCTACGCTAACGCACCCTACGTGATATTTCAAAAATCAAAAACTAGTCCTATAGTAAGTTAAGGGTTAAATTCGAGAATAGGCGATCGCGAACAAGTATATGGTGGATATCAAATCTTTTCACATAACACTGTGCGTTAGGCTAAAACTGTAACACACCCTACTTAATATTTACTTTATAAATAGTCTCTGATTAATTTTAATTTGCAGTTTTTCTCGTAATTTTTGTGCTTGCCGATAAACATCTGTACGCCCTTTGTTTAAATTAGGCAATTCTGCTGATTCCAAAGGCTGAATATAATAACTCAAACGAGTTCTCATTGCCCAAATTCCCATTGAAGGAAACAGAATTAAGACAAAGATGAAAGGTGAGAAAGGCAAAAATGGTAATTTGACTAGTCGTTGCAATTTCTGGAAATTAACAGCCCAAGGATGTAAAAATTCACTACCAATGCAAACTACTGGCAAAATAGGGATATGATAGCGATCGCTCAATTTAACAAAACTCACATCAAACTTTTCTAGTTGATAGCGTCTTTTCCAACCTTTCAGAGGGCCGCGAATACCTTCAGGCGCATATAAGATAATTTTATCTTGGGCCATAGCTGCCTCAAAATCATCTAACTCGGCTCGCACACCGCCCAAAACCTGCGACCATTTAGGTGGTAGCCACCAAATCACCCAAGAATGATCGAATAATGTTGGACTTGCTACGGGTTGTACTACCCATCCCCTAGCTTCGCTTAATAAATAACCCAAAGTCAAAAAATCCCAAGGAAAACACATCCCTGAATGATTCATTGCCACAATCAACGGCCCTGTTTGCGGCAAGTTTTCGACTTGTTTTAATTCTCCCCGAAAATAGTATTTGACGATGGCCCTGAGAACTTCTTGGCGAAAAGCTTGTTGATATTTGGGATCAAATTCACCTATTTCTTTTCGGGGTGAACGGAAACCAAGACGCAACCAACGAATTAGCATTGCCAGATAAAATCCGCCAGGAATTAAAAATAATCCATATTCCAGCCAATTCCAACCATCTGGATCGGTGTAATAGTGCTGCCAATGGCGGTTGAATAAAATTAGCCAGCCTGGAGGATACCAGAGGCAAAACCAATCAAACCAGCTAAATATATAGCCTTCACTTGGTGCATTTTCCAGTTGAGTGTCGAGGAGGTTTTTGGAGTGTTGATTAATCAAAGCGGTTAAACATCGGGCAAATATTTGATTAAAACCGCATTATAGCTTTATAGTTTTGCCATTGAAATCTTACCATAGAAGTAAAATTAACTACAGATTTTGAGGGAGCATCCCAAATGTGCAAGTTTAATTTATATACAGGATTGTGACTTACCCCGAAGGATAAAAAACGAACCACATACCCCTTCTCTACGAGACGCTGCGCGAACGGGGAAGCAAGCTACGCGCAGCGTCTCGTAAGAGTTGGACACAAAGGGAAGAGCATTGAAAAGGGTTTTTGTATCAGTCCCGTATATTTATTTTTGCTAAATTGGGATGCTCCCGATTTTGAAACCAATTTTCAGATTTGGTTCTCAATTCAAATAAAATTGCTGCTATAGAGAGTATTTATAGTGGAAAAACTCCGTTTGGTATGAAGTATGCTAATTTAGCAGACTACTTATAAATTTGTAGCAATGTGTGATGCTTGAAAATAATCAAACTGTTGGAAATAATACTGTTTTGGCATCACATAGCCAAGAAAATTTAATATTTATTTTATAGTTGGCTTATTTTGTCGCACCACTTAAAACAGCGAACGATTGTCAGAACTATTGCAAACGAGTTAAATCAGTGAACAGCAACCAATAAAGACTAATAAATAATATTGGATTTCGCCAAAAGATGAAATTGATAACAACTAATGACTGTTCAAATTCTTCCTCAAGTTGGAGACAAATGGCGAGACACCTGTCTTAATCTTCCTATTATGGAACTAGGAAAGCTACTAAAAATTTCAGATTTAATCCGTGAACTTCGGCAGCAACTGGATCTATCTCAGGAAAAGTTTGCAGCCAAGTTGGGAGTTTCTCTGCGAACAGTCAATCGCTGGGAGAACGGATCTACAGTGCCTTCACAGATGGCACTAAAGCTGATTGAAGAAATGTTACAAAAGATGGGCGAACCAGGCAAAAGACTAGCGAACGAGTATCTCCCAAAAGCGGAGCAACGGGAGGACTCTTAAGATGATGGTGAAAGTACCCACAAAAATTTTGATGATGCGCTCTTGGTTACTAACTTATGGTGTGATGATTCTAGCAGTCATAGCGGCGCTGCTATTGACGGGACTGTTGCTACCAGTCTTCGATCCGAGCGTATTTACATTATTTTATGCTGCTGTGGCAGTCAGCGCCTGGTATGGTGGCATGGGACTTGGAGTATTAGCGATCGCTCTTTCTGTAACAACTGCGCTCTATTTTTTGATCGAGCCAGTCTATTCGTTCGATTTACTCAACTTGAACGTCTTGGTACAATTAACCACATTCTCATTAGTATCCTTCTTAATTACTGCCCTCTCTTCAGAATTGCGAACTGCCAGAGGCAAAGCCGAGACAAGCCTGAAATTGTTGCAAAATAGCGAAACGCGGTTTAGCCGACTGGCACAATCCAACATCATTGGAGTCATTGTCACTGATATCAAGAACGGCTCCATTATGGAAGCCAATGATGCTTTTCTGAAAATGGTCGGTTATACGCGAGAAGATTTGTCTGTTAACCAAATAAAGTGGCGTGAGATTACCCCACCTGAGTATCTTCTATTGAGTGAGCGTTCAGTAGAAGAACTGAAAACTACCGGAGTCTGTAAACCCTTTGAGAAAGAATATATCTGCAAAGATGGCAAAAGAGTCCCCGTTTTGCTCGGTTCTGTCTTCGTGGAAGACAGTGAAGAAACTGTCATTGGCTTTGTTGTTGATTTGAGCAAACGCAAACAAGCCGAACAAATCTTGCGGGAGAAAGAAGAACGTCTGAGGTTAGCTAACGAGCGTTTTGAATTAGCAGCATCTGCGGTCAATTGTCTTATTTATGACTGGAATCTAGAACAGGATACCGTTGACAGAACCGATGGGTTAACGCGTATTTTGGGCTATTCCCTTGACATTGCTGAACCGACAGGTAATTGGTGGCTTGAACTTGTTCATCCAGAGGATTTGCAGCGCGTAGAAGTTGCTTTGGCAAATGGCGATCGCTATGCTACCGAATATCGCATTCGCAACCAAGAGAACCAGTACATCTATATATTAGATCGGGGGATAGTGGTGCAACGGGATGCTGATGGAAAACCAGTACGTATAGTTGGCAGCACTACAGATATTAGCGATCGCAAGGAAGCAGAGAAAGCGATCCAAGAAAGTGAAGAACGGCTCAGGAGTTTTGTCAAAGCAAATATAGTTGGCATTATCTTTGGTGATGTAAATGGTAGCATCACTGAAGCCAACGACGAGTTTTTGCGAATTGTGGGCTATACCCAAGCAGATATCCAGACAGGTGGATTGCGGTGGAGTGATATCACGCCATCTGAATATCAATATTTAGATGAACTGGCTCTTACCGAGGCCATAGCGAAGGGAACCTGTACACCTTATGAAAAGGAATGTATTCGCAAGGATGGTTCTATTGTCCCAGTTGTAGTTGGCTACTCCCTTTTAGGAGAATCGCGGCAGAAATCAGTTGCATTCATTCTCGATATTAGCGATCTCAACCAAGCTAAAAAAGCGCTAAGTCAGAGTCAAGAGCAATTTCAAGCTTTTATGGATAATATTCCAGCCGCAGCATGGATTACCAATGCAGACGGACGTGTGCTTTACCTCAGTCCAACTTATCTGAGCATATTCGATGTCGCCAAAAATAAAGCGATTAATAAAAACATTTTCGACCTCTACCCAGCCAAAATCGCTCAACCCCTCCTTGATAATATTAGAATGGTTGCCCAGACAAATCAGGTTGTTGAAACCATCGAGTCTGCCCCACGCACAGATGGCACTCTGGGCGAATTTTTGGTGTATAAATTTCCCATTGCAAATACCTCTGGGCAACTTCTAGTAGGAGGGGTTGCAGTTGATATCACCGAACGCGAACGCATCCTTCGCGAACGCCAGCTTGCAGAACTTGCCTTGCAAAAGCGCAGCGAAAGACTCAAACTGCTCTCTGAAACAACCAGTGATTTGCTTTCAACCGAGCGCCCCTTGGATCTAATGAACAGCTTGTTTAGCAAACTATCGGCGCAAATGGATTTGCATTTTTACTTCCACTATCTAATTGAGACGCACGAAAATCAGCAGAAACTTCGGTTAGTAGCTTGGAACGGCATCAGTGATGAAGTATTTCAAGCACTTGAATACCTAGAATTTAATCAAGGGATGTGCGGACTAATAGCGCAAGAACGCCGTCAAATTGTCGTCAATGATGTGCTGAACTCTACTCATCCAAATGCCCACATTCTCCAGAATTTGGAAATTACAGCCTATGCCGGTCAACCGTTAATTGCTCAGGGAAAGCTGCTTGGTGTCCTTTCCTTTGCCAGTCGCACCCGCACTAACTTCACCTCTGGAGAAATTGCTTTACTGCAAGCAACCTCCGATCAGGTGGCGGTTGCTCTGGAACGCGCCGAGTTAATGACTTCGTTACAGCGACGGAAAGAAGAATTGATCCAAGCTAACCGAATTAAAGATGAGTTTTTGGCGGTTCTTTCTCACGAACTTCGCACACCGCTAAACCCGATTTTGGGATGGTCGAAGTTACTGCAAACGAAAAAGTATGATGAAGCAACCACCACTCGCGCCCTCGAAACCATTGAGCGCAATGCCAAGCTTCAGACTCAATTAATTGAAGACTTGCTGGATGTCTCTCGGATTTTGCAAGGTAAACTGAGTCTGAATATTGCTCCTGTGAATCTGGAAATGGCGATCGCATCTGCAATAGAAACTGTACGTCTAGCCGCCCAAGCCAAATCTATTAATTTGCGATTTACGATTTCAGATTTTGGATTAGAAAATTATCACATAAATTTAGAATCTATCGATTTTAACAACCAACCTGACAATCTCAAATCCCAAATCCAAGTCGCGCTTCCAGCGCCCCAAAGGTGCGATTCAAAATTTATAGTAACAGGTGATTCCGGTCGCTTGCAGCAAGTTATCTGGAATTTACTTTCTAATGCGATTAAGTTTACGCCCCAAGGGGGAGAGGTAGAAATTAGTTTAGAGTCTATTGGTTCTCAGGCTCAACTTCGAGTCAGCGATACAGGTAAGGGAATTAGCCCAGATTTTTTACCATTCGTATTTGACTACTTTCGACAAGCTGATGGTGCAACTACCAGAAAATTTGGGGGCTTGGGATTAGGATTAGCTATTGTACGTCACATCGTTGAGCTACATGGAGGCACAGTTAAGGCAGAAAGTTTAGGCGAAGAACAGGGAGCAACCTTTACAGTCATGATACCGACGATCGAGATTCATCCAGATAGCCACCAGATTGATAGACAACCCGATCGTTTACCCGATCTAAATGGGGTGAAAGTTCTGCTTGTGGATGATGAGCGTGATACGCGAGAGTTAATTGCTTTCATTCTAGAGCAATCTGGCGCGGTACTAACTCAGGCAGCATCGGCTGTGGAAGCATTACAAACTATGCCTCAGTTCCAGCCAAATTTGCTGTTAAGCGACATTGGAATGCCAGAAGTAGATGGCTATATGCTGATCCGTCAAATCAGAGCCATGTCACCAGAACAAGGAGGGACAATTCCAGCGATCGCTCTTACCGCTTATGCAGGTGAGGCCGATCGTCATCAGGCAATCGCCGCCGGATTTGGGCAGCATATCACCAAACCTGTGGAACCAGCTAAATTAATTCGAGCGATCGCAAACCTCATTTATAGTCGGTAATATTACCGTGCATCTCAGGAGAAGACCACACTTGCCCCTCAGACCAGATGCTCAATTCCCGTAATTCCTGTACCTTGGGATGAGTATCTGGCACACTGCCATAAATGGGTAATTCCCAAGGATTGAAAAACCGCACTTCTGCACCAAATTCTTGAATAATCCTTGCGGCTTCTTCGGCTAGTAGTCGGCTGTATGAACGCTCTCGTAGAGAACCGTATAGAAATAGAATTCTCGGTTTGCGATCGAAGGTCATTATGCAACAAAAGCTCCGCTATGGCTAAATATGAATACTTACTTTCCTGCCAACTCTTGCAAAAAGTTGTGTTGTGCTTCTCGAAGTTCCACTTCCGAGTTGGCGCTTTGAATGGTCTGCATGGCGTTTTGATAAGACGAGCCACTATAAATTAGGTAAGCAGCTAACATTGTTCCCGTCCTTCGTCTCCCACTCGTGCAATGAACTGCAACAGCTTTGTCAAGAGCATTTTGGCTGTCAATAAAGTTTTGTAATTCCTGAAGCTGTTCCCCATTGGGTGGAGTGCCTCCTTTGATTGGCAACCAGAGATAAGGAATGTCAGCTTGTTGATACAAATCTAAATTAGAGGGGTCATCCATAACAGAGACAATTGCATATATACCTGCCGTCTCTAACTCTTTCAACTCCTCTGATATGGGCTTACGAACACCTGCTAGTTTCCCTGGAATCACCCACCACAGGTTTTCTGAAATCGGTTGAATTTGTTCGTGTTCCATTTGTTTGAGCATTAGTCCAAAATTTATCAGATTCTCGATTCAGGTGTTGTGAAATAACGTTTTTCAAACCAGAAGGCAACATTAACCAGACCAATCAGTACAGGCACTTCCACCAGAGGCCCGACAACGGCAGCAAAAGCAACACCCGAATTAATGCCAAACACGGCAATTGCCACTGCGATCGCCAGTTCAAAATTATTTCCTGCTGATGTAAACGCTACACTTGCGGCTCTAGAATAGTCTGTCTTAACGCGCCAAGCCATGTAAAAGCTGACCAGAAACATGATGATGAAGTAAACGATTAGTGGAATTGCAATCTTCACCACATCCAAGGGTATCTGAACAATCAAATTCCCTTTCAAGCTGAACATAATCATAATTGTAAATAATAGAGCAATCAGCGTAATCGGGCTAATTTTAGGCACAAATTCCTCATGATACCACTGCTTGCTTTTCACCTTTACTAAGAAGAAACGAGTGAAAAATCCTGCTAAAAAGGGAATACCGAGATAGATAAACACACTTTTGGCAATCTCGGCGATGCTGACATTCACAATACTGCCTTGTAACCCAAATAGTGGCGGCAGTACTGTGATGAAAAACCAGGCATAAGGACTATAAAAGATAACTTGAAAGATGCTGTTGAAGGCAACCAATCCAGCCGTGTACTCTGTATTGCCTCGCGCTAAGTCACTCCACACAACTACCATTGCAATACAACGGGCTAATCCAATCAGAATCAATCCCGTCATGTATTCTGGATAACCGTGTAAGAAGATAGTCGCCAGAGCAAACATCAAAATTGGCCCAATAATCCAATTTTGAAGTAGTGACACACCCAAAATTTTTCCGTTGCGAAATACATCCCCTAACTCTTCGTATCGCACCTTGGCTAAAGGTGGGTACATCATCAGAATTAACCCGATGGCAATTGGTATATTGGTTGTTCCTACTTGGAACTGGTTGATAAACGCTTCTACTCCAGGAAAGAAATAGCCCAGACCAACACCGATAGCCATTGCTAAAAAAATCCACAAGGTCAGGAAGCGATCAATAAAAGAGAGGCGTTTTGAAGTCTTTTTGTTCATTACAGAGTTCATACAGCTGACATTATTCAAAGTCTCTTTAGCGATCGCCTACGTTATTCAGATACACTGTGTTAGAACCATCAATCTTAATCGTCGTCACCTTTGTCGCATCAGTGACCTGTGTAACCTTTGGCGATTGATGAGTTTCTATTGATGAATTGGGTGTGGCTGTGCAACTGTTCGCAAAAGCCAACACTCCAAATAAGAGAGCTAATTTTTTTGCTATTGCGTTCATTGACTTCACCGTTATGGGTAATTTTTAAAGCATATTTATGTCATTTCAAAAAAACTTGATGTGTCAATACCAAGCATAGCACCATATATAAAAATCCATCAAAAAAAGTTGATGCGTTAAGGAATACAGTCGCGGTATTAACCATTCCCATCGTTGAGAGCTAAACAAATTAATTCAGCGCAAACGGAATCAGTCCTAGTTGACACTTCTAGGGCATGAAGCTGTGAGATTCTGGTTTCAATGAATTAACTCATCTAAACTCTTTCTTAATCGCAGCAGGGACGCGCGGATAAAATTATCTGATTATGGCGAAAATCTGCCAAATATTCCTCTAGAATATTGAATTGGGGTAAATTCAAACTGTAATAAATCCAGCGTCCTTCCTGACGGGAGTTAACTAAAGCAGCTTCCTTGAGGGTTTTCAGGTGAAAAGATAGTTTTGACTGACTTACCCCCAAGGCTTCGCACAAATCACACACACATAATTCTCGCTTTCGTAGCAATTCCAACACACTAATCCTCAGTGGATCAGAAAGGGCATGAAAGCTAGCAGCAATTAAATGAGGAATGGTAGCTGAGGAGGAAGTTGGCATCAATGATATTGATATTATAAGGATATGCTATCTCTATTGTGAACTATAAACTATAGCTTAGGTGCGTAGACGCGCAGCGGCTTGTCGTCAGACATCGCCCTTGAACAAGACTATTTTTTACTAAGATGCATATTATATCAATCTCTAATTTACCCATTCATCAAATACAGTATCTGAATTTAAACATTAGGTTTTAGGCTAGATAAGGATTTCAGGTCTAAGTTTATATAATTAATTTTGTCTTACTACTTAATTAATATTTTTCTTAGTGCTTAATTAGCCTTATTACCTTAATCTAATTTTTCTGGATAGAATTAGTAATAAAAAGATAATAAAATTAACTCAATAATATGAACCAGACTAAATGCGAGAGGGAATTTTAATATGTGTCATCATTTGAAATATATTGTCATTATCAAAATCAACAATTATCTTGTTAACATCTTTTATACAATTTAGGTCTACATAATTCCCCTGTTGATCAAGGCGATATTTTTGATATTTTTCAGGGTAACAGAAAGCAATGATAATTTCTATAAATTGCTTGGGTGTTGGAATACCACAAACTGGAAACCTTGAATTGGGAAACCCACTAATATGTAAGTGACACTTACTATGCAATATTCCTGTTGATTCAATAACTTCCTTTTTATTTTTTTCCAAACTTACAGTTTCTATTAGAGGTTGATAATCAATTCTAAACCAATAAACAGTATTTTTCCCGTATAAAGAAGGCAAATTTTCACTAGGATCAAATTCTTCTAGTTCATCTAGTTCGGATTGCCCATTTTCAGTATCATCATTAATTTCATCTATTTCGGATTTTTCATTATCATCTAAGATATTGAAAATCTTATAATAAGCAAGTTTTGCACCTGTTAAATTTTCACCTCTTTTATCAAATTGATAATAAATTTGAACAATTGCACCATCATCTACAAATTGAAAAGAGTATTGTTGAGATTCTATTAATTTAATTACATCTTCTAATTTTACGTTATCTTCAAAAAATAGTGATTCATATTTATTCCAAGTAATAGTATTTTGATTTCGGATATAACATGGATTTACTAACAAATTCTTCCAGTCTATAAATGCTGAATTGAGCATACTTAGAGCTTCATTAATCTTCATCTCCTACCCTTTCGCTTATTTCTCTAATACGAGTAACTTTTTCTTCTAGTTTCTTCAGGATTTCTGGATTTAAGGAAGCTAAAGCGTCATCATCTATTTTTAAAATTTGTTGAGTAGCAATCTCAACAGTTTTTACTTGCTTACGCCTTCTAGATGTCTCTGCGGCATCAAGACGGCGAACCCTCTCCATATCAGGAAATTTAAATCTAAAATATGGTATATTTTTTATTATTTTCTCTAATTCCTTTTCCACAGCAAGCATCTGCTTTCCAGTACCAGAAATCCTTATCCATCCTTTCGATCTAGATATAGATGTAAATGCCCTATTTCTACTTTCAATTTCTTCAGCATACTGATAAAGATAATCAAAATTGATTATATATATTATTGGAGCTTCGTTACCTTTAGCTTTCCATACTGTTGATAAAGTAACCGCTCCTGATTCTGCAAAAAAATCAGCAGTGCCTCTAATCAATCCTGGTATAAGTGAAGGTATATTAAGCTTATGTAGATGCCTTTGAATAACTTGGAAATAACTAATAGCATTGCGCTGATCTAAGCTAACTACAACAATTTTTTCTGGAGGAACTTTCTTTACTTTAATGTCTTGGTAAATAGATTGGGATACCCAAGCTAATTCTTCTTCTACATTTTGCAAAACTTGAATGCCTATAACTTTTTCATCCAATTTTGTTTCATATTCCTCAGAAATTTTATTTGGGCTATTTTCTTCAGGTCTAAGAATAACTGTATCTTCACCTTCTGCTAAATTTCCTTGTACAACATCATAACCAATTGCTGACCAAGACACTTTGTCTGATAACATTTGCACACAACCACGAGGCGCATAGATTCCCAATCCTACTCCATGAGCCAACATAAGAACACTTTGAGGACAGCGATAAGATTGACGTAATACAATATCTTTTTCCATTCCTCCAGGGTAATCTTCACCATCAATATTTATATTAGGACTACCGTTAATATCTAAACCAAATAACTCAGTAGCCCCTGGGATTTCTAAAGATGAAAGACTTTGTAATTCATCATAAGCCCAATAAATACATCTTAATCCTGTTTGTTCATTAGGAATACAAAGTTGAAACAGTATCTGAAAAAATTCAGGAGGGAAATCTTGTGCTTCGTCAACTACAATATAGTCATAAAAAGGCTCTATTCCTATATTTAAAATTTGCTTACAACAAGTACGGAAAGGAGTTTTTGGATCTATCTTTTGTGCTTGCCTCAATGACATTGTTGGTAATTCATATCGTTTACAAATGTCAGAATAAACTCCAGAACGTCTCTCAGTATCTGAGCTTCCCCAACCATGTCGAATATGAAGTCTTCCTTCCCAATCAGGATCTTCAGTATTATCATCTCTATAATATTTTGATATTAAAGATTTTGCTTGGTTATAAAGACTCTGAGTATTAAATGTAAAAAGAATACGTTTTTCTGAAAGTTCTGGTGTGTTATGTATAATAGCTGCTTTTTTTGCTAGTACAACTGTTTTGCCAGTCCCCGCTAACCCTCTTATACGCTGAGGCCCTGGTGCTATTTGAACAGCAGCTTTATGTTGTTCTGGGTCAAGTAACGTTATTTGTTTTTCCAATTCGATAATTGCTTGACCTAAAGATTGAATTTGTTCTGATTTATCAATTGTACCTTTGTCTAAAGCAACACCTTGAAAAACAGATTTAGCTAATTGCCATTCATTATAATTTAATTTTTTATCTATGGGTATAGGAACCAAAACATTATCAACTGATAAATTAGACCAAATTATTTTTGTGTTATCTAACAATAACTCCTCTAGATTAAATCGCTGGCGAAAATCAATCTCTGATATAAAAGGTAATGCGACAACTTTAATAACTTCTAAGCGACGACGTAAGTTTCTTTTTCTACCAAACTTAGTGTTTAATCCTTCACTATAATCATCTAATTCAAGTAATGGAGAGTCATTTTTTATATCATTTACAATCCATTCTTCATCATCAATTTCTTGAATTTCATCAAGATTATAAGGCAAGCATTTGATAATAATTGGTTGATATCCACAAGCAAGTAATGTTAAATCTGGAACTGAATTGGTTGAGGATGTAATAGAAGGGTATCTATAGTAGCAAATTCCATCAGTATCTCCTAATATTTGAGATAACCTATCCCAAATATTTTTGGATGCTTGATCGTTAATATATGTAGTGGCTAAAGATACTAAAAATTGCATCACCTTTATCCTCAGTTGAAGAATTTACCTCATATTTAGAGGCGTTCTTAATTATAAACATAAAACACAAAGATGAGTTTTTAAGAGTTAACTTTGTTGGTATATGTCAATCATTGTTAACTCTTTCTACTTTTTTACATGATAATCAAACATCATCAGCAAAAATTTGAGCCATGTAATGTTGGGTTTCCTTCCTCTACTCAACTAACGAGATCGGCGATCGCTCCTGAAGGAGAAACTACGCTTTCAGGTTGATAGCGGATACCAGCTTGCTTGAAGCGGTGTAAGGCTTCACCCAAGCGATCGCAATCTGCAATTAAACTGATTCTGACATAACCCTCACCTGCAACCCCAAAAGCGTTACCTGGGGTTAGAACAACACCAGTTTGCTGCAACACGTTTAAGGCAAAATCAGTGGAACCCATGCCCACAGGACACTTCACCCAAAGATACATTGTCGCCTTGGTTTTAGGGATATCCCAACCCAACTCTTCTAACCCATCAATGAGGAAATCGCGGCGGGTACGATAACGTTGTTGTACCTCGTGCAAATACACATCTGGCAACTGTAAAGCGGTTTCAGCTGCTGTTTGCAAAGCAGCAAAAATGCCGTAATCCAAATTAGTTTTCAGCGTCCGCAAACCTTGAATTACATGACGATTCCCCACGACAAACCCAACGCGCCAACCAGCCATATTGTAGGTTTTAGATAAGGTGTGAAATTCTACACCAATATCTTTTGCGCCGGGAATTTCTAGCAAGCTAGTGGGTTGATAACCATCAAAAGCTAACTCGGCATAACATAAATCATGCACCAGCAAAATTTCATATTTACGGGCGAAGGCGACGATTTCTTCAAAGAATTCGCGAGGGGCTGTGGCAGCAGTTGGATTGCTGGGATAGTTGAAATAGAGAATTTTGGCAAGTTTTGCAACCTCGTCAGGAATCGCAGCTAAATCAATTAACCAGTCATTCTCTGGTTTAAGAATCAAACTGTGGATTTTGCCGCCGGCGATCGCTGGGCCGCGAAAATGGGCGGGATAAGCGGGGGAAGGAACCAAAACTAAATCGCCAGGGTTAACATAGGCCATCGCTAAATGGGTTAATCCTTCTTTAGAACCCAGCAATGGCAAGGCTTCGCTATCAGGATCGAGAATCACATCATAACGGCGACGATACCAGTTGGTGATGGCGCGGCGGAAACTAGCAGTCCCTTCAAAGGGTGGATAACCGTGATTGGCGGGATCTTTTAAAGCAGCGATCGCAGCTTCTACAACTGGTGCTGGCGTTGCACCATCGGGGTTTCCCATACCCAAATCAATTAAATCTAAACCTTGTTCCCGTGCTTTAGCTTTTAGTTCATCTAAACGGGCAAATACATAAGGTGGTAGTTTTTGTATGCGTTCTGCTGGGACAATCCAATTTAAACTCATAAAACCTCGTCACTGATTCCCTTGGGCGAAACTCGATTTGTAGTGTCTCTACTATCTATAGGTGCAGTGGTGGAAACCATTGCTGCCATCAGCTGTTCTGGCGCGACTTTAAAGGGTAGTCGATGGATATCAGAATTAGGAACTAAAGCAATATCGGCAGCTGTTTGCAACTCGCCTAATGTAATATTGCCCAATCCCAAATCACTTAATTTTTGGGGTAGTCCAATTTCTGTGTAGAACTTTAACAACTGTTGCCGTGCTGATGCTGCTAGTTGATTGCCTTGTAGCATTTCTTCTAAACGCAGTTGCACCAAAATCCCAAAAGCAACTTTTTCGCCATGAATACTGCCATGTCCTGAAATATGAGTTAAACCATTATGCACGGCATGGGCTGCAACTGTGCGACATTGCGCCCCTCCAAGTCCCCCAACTACCCCAGCTAACAAAACAGTTGCGTCTACGACTTCTTGCCAAACTTCACTACCTGGTTCTTTCAAGGCAGGGGCTGACTTTTGCAAAAGGATATCTCGCAAAACTCGCGCTTGTTGCACCGCAGCAATAATTAAAGTGTCTTGCAAATGCCCACTGCTAACTGAGGCTTCGTACCATTTAGCGATCGCATCACCAATTCCAGCTACTAAAGTCCGTTGTGGCGCAGTTTTAATCAAGTCGTAATCGAGTATTAGTAAATCGGGACAACGAGATAGTCCCACATCGTAGAGAAATGCTCCATCTTCCGAATATACATTCGATAAAGCACTCCAAGCTGCACAGGTAGCCCCTGATGTCGGAATTGTCACCACTGGTAACTGCAACTGCTGTGCGAGTAATTTCGCTGTATCTAAGGCTTTTCCGCCACCAACACCGACAATTACATCAGCTTTATGTTCTTTTGCCTTTTTCTGTAAAGATTTTAGGCTAGCTTCGCAGCAATCTGCACCATAAGAAGCTAGGGCAGAATGTAACTGTTGCGTTTCTAAAATTGGTTGCAAATTTTTTCGGCTGATGGCGAGAGTAGACTCACCCCCCACAATTAAGGGACGACTTCCCAAACAGGCGATCTCGGCGGCGGCGGCTGCTAACACCCCAGAACCACGGATTACTTTTGCTGGGGCAACTATGAGCGGAAATAATGCACTAGAGGTTTGAGTAGACAAAGAAGTTTGAGTAGAAAGTTGATTAGACATATAATCTAGTTTGCCAAAACCCTGATATTTCTTAATCTAATAGACTTGCAACGAGTTATAGTTGTTGCCTTATGGCTACAAACTTGCATCTGACTAAACTAGGTTTTAACCGATCTAATCGCCAACTGCTTAAGTAATTTAACGACGTTGCTTGAATTTGTGATGTCCATTAGCCTGAAATTCCGAACTATCAAAGTTTTGAATAACCGTATGATTAATTAACATTACCATTGCTACATCAACTCTGGACATCCTTCCTTTATTTGACGTTTCATCAGGTGGAGTCGGCATATCAGTTCCCTCTGCGTCCAGACACGGTTTAGCCATCCGTATTTTAAATACCTAAAGTAGCAGTTTTTCTAGGTTTTTTACTGTGTTCCTGTCCTTATCTAGACTGATTCTACAACTTTTGACAGTCAAACATTCTCATTGCTCGCGGCATATCCAGCGTTAGCAGGTCTCAAACCCCGTTAGCAGAGCAGGGCTGTTTCATTCGATCTCTTAGGAATTTTGTCAAGAGTATGAGTCAGAAATTTGCTCTGACCTGCAACAATATTGGTTTAGCTGGTGCTAGCAGACTCCGTGCTGAATGCAAGACAGCTGACGGAGATACTCTAGGAACATACATTAATCTTGATGAACACGTTGCTAATATCGACGGAACTCTCAAATTTGAATAATTTTTAACCACACAGTAGGGGTAATTCATGAATTGCCCCTACCTAAAAATCTCCTTCAATTTTTTAATAATACAAAAAATCTAGGGGTGGTTACGAAACCACCCCTAGATTTCCCTAATATTTAGAATTTACTTGCAGCCCCCTTAATGGGAAGTTAATTTACTCAGAAATGTTAATCGAACTTTCAATTTGAGAATTAGCCAATGTTGGTGTTGTAAAAATCTGCGAGTACAGACTTGACGGTTGCTGATGAGCAACAACTGGTAGAACTTGACGAGCATGGGCAGCTAATTCCACTGCCTTCACATCATAAGTCTGCGTTGCTAATTTGGGATAGAAACCAATTCCGATGATTGGCAGCAACAAACAAGCGGTAATAAATATTTCGCGGGGTTTAACATCAGATATTACAGCATCCAAGTGCAACTCTTGACTTTGGTCGCCGTAGAATACTTGACGCAGCATCGATAGTAAATAAATCGGTGTCAAAATCACGCCCACTGCTGACAGCAGTACGACTACAATTTTGAAGCTGGAACTGTAAACATCACTGGTGGCAATACCGAGAAATACCATCAACTCACCCACAAAACCACTCATTCCGGGTAAGGCGAGAGAAGCCATTGAACCAATGGTAAACAGAGCAAAGGTTTTGGGCATTACCTTGGCCATACCGCCCATTTTATCCATCATCAAGGTGTGGGTGCGATCGTAAGTCACGCCAGACAGGAAGAACAAGCTAGCAGCAATCAACCCGTGGGAAACCATCTGTAACACTGCACCGCTGATACCTAGTTCTGTGTAAGAGGCAATCCCAATCAGCACAAACCCCATGTGGGCGATTGAAGAGTAAGCCAAGCGCCGTTTGAGATTGGTTTGAGCGAAGGCACAGCAAGCACCGTAGACAATGTTAACCACACCCAAAATTGCCAGCACTGGGGCAAAAGTAACATGGGCATTGGGCAACATTTCCACATTGAAGCGGATGAGTGCATAACCACCCATTTTTAATAACACACCAGCCAAAATCATCGAACCGGGCGCAGATGCTTCACCGTGGGCATCAGGTAGCCAAGTGTGTAAGGGGAAAATGGGTAACTTCACACCGAAGGCAATTAAGAAACCTGCATAAACCAACAATTCCAAGGTTTTGGGGTATTCTTTCATTCCCAGAGTCGCCATGTCGAAGGTGACGGTATCTCCAGAGAATGCCATTGCAAAACCGGCAATCAAGATAAATATTGATGCGGCGGCAGTGTAAAGAATGAATTTAGTTGCTGCATAACGGCGATTTTGTCCTCCCCAGATGGAAATCAGCAGGTAAACCGGCACTAACTCGATTTCCCACATTAAGAAGAACAATAACAAATCCTGGGCGACGAATACGCCAAGTTGGGCGCTGTACATCGCTAGCATCAAACCATAAAATAATCGCGGCTTGGTGGTAACTTTCCAAGCCGCGAATATTGCGAGAGTATTTATTAAGCCTGTTAGAAGCAGTAAGGGCATCGATAAACCGTCAACCCCCACAGCCCAATGCAAACCTAATTGCGGTATCCAAGGATAGTTTTCTACAAATTGGAGTCTTGAACTCTGAAAGTCGTACTTATACCAAAAGGCACAAATCATCAGTGCAAAGTCGGCGATCGCAACTCCCAGACCATACCACCGAACAGTTCTACCTTCTTTGTCTGGGATCAGGGGGATGGCTAAGGCAGCCACCAAGGGTAAGAGGATTATGGCTGTTAACCAGGGAAATTCAATAGCATTCATCACTTCTGACAATCAATCTGCCTTTTCGCTTATAGTTACATTATATTAAGTAATTTTTACTTTTGTAAACATTGTTTATCTTTAAAAGATTAAATTTTTAATATTGATAGGAACATATACTCATAAAATGTTATATCTTCAGAGTAAATAAGAATAAATACTTATCGATTTTTACCGTTTCAATTCTAAATGTAAACTTTTGCTACGTCAATAAAAAACGCTAGCTAAAGCCACCATTACAATTTCGTTACATTCTATAGAACATTTTTGAGGTAGAAACAATCCTCAAACCTATGCAGGGTAAGGAAAATACACCAAGTGTTCAAAAATGGCTGAAATTCAGCTATGGCAATATACCAAGCAAAACGATATCAAAGTCTATCTGTATTAGGACGGGAGCATCCCTCTTTAGCGAAAACATCAAATAGCGAGTGTTCCGTTAAGGTAAGCACAACGAACAGAAAGTATTGAATTAACGTTGTCAACTTTCCACTGCGCTCCAGAAATTTTTATCTGGTATATCTGCCAAAAAGGGATGCTTCCGGGTTTTAGCTGCTTTTGATTTGCTATAATAGACGACAAAACCCTTGCAAAACAAGGGTTAGTGACAAATAATTTGTTAAAAAGGCGGCACCCGGATTTGAACCGGGGGTGGAGGTTTTGCAGACCTCTGCCTTACCACTTGGCTATGCCGCCACATGACATTATCAAGCCTTTCTGCTTACCGCTTGATAGCTTAGACAGCTGAAGATTAGCCAATAGCGTCAGTTTTACAATAGTACCACAAGATTGCGAGGTACAGATAAGTTGGCATTGATAATTAATAGCTTTGTAAAGCATCCTCTATTTCCACCCCCGAAAATGCGATCGCTAGGGCATTGAACTTTCTCGCCTCATCTCCCACTGGGAAAAATGCCCGATACCAATTATTGCACAGCTGACTGAGAAACCTTGTGCCCCCACTCCTCTAGCAACTGCCCCGCTTTAAAAGTGCAAAATCTTGCGTCATAGGTTCAAGTCTCTTGATATGGACGATTTTAGCAACTGTCTTGTCATATCAAATGATTCTTGAAAAAGTCAATGTTAGTAAAGTATTTCTAGTTTAGAAATGCTGGCATTAAACAATCCGGTTGACAATTGTCCACACTTCCCCATCAGAGCGGACATAAGGAACGGAGATTGTCTTGAACCCAGTAATGAACGGTTTGTAATAAATCCGCCAATACATTGGACTCAGTTCATTAGCACAATGTTTAAGGAGACGGACTTCTGTTGCCAATTCACCTGCTAGTTGATTAATGCGTTGAGCATGAACCTGTGCCAGTTCTTTTGCTTCTTCTAGCTGTTGCTGTTGGATAAGTTCTTTTGATGCAACTTGCGATCGCACTAACTTACCTTGTTTTTGCTTGATCTGGGTTTCTAGGGCGGCGATCGCAGCATCGATGCCCTGGAGTTCAATTGATAATTGGGCATTTTCCCTGGCTTGACGGCGATATGCTTCCACCATTGCCTGGGGTGAATCACCCTCGCTAGAGATTACATTATTAATAGTGAGTGTAGCGCGTTCTTCTAAAAGAATCTGAATTTGAGAGTTAAGTGCCGCTATTTCAGCCTGAGTTTGCTCCATAAATCGAGTTTTAAGTGCTGAGTAAAATATTAAAAGCTTTTTGCGCCTTGGGTATCAAGAGAGAGCGATCGCACCTCGGCTGTAATTCCTTCTTCTTGCCAGGCAGCTAACATCGCCGTTTCCACAGCCTCTGAGTGTAATTTATCCGCTAAAGCTAACAGTGTCGGCCCCGCACCACTAATCACCATACCATAAGCACCAGCACTAACAGCTGCAATGTTGAGAGCATCATAACCAGGAATCAAAGCTTTACGATAGGGCTGATGCAATCTATCTTGCAAAGCTGTCTTTAACCATTGTCCGTTACCAGTTTCCAAGCCGCGCAACAATAACCCCAAATGTGCTGTATTGAAAATCGCATCGGCGCGACTTACTTCAGTTGGGAGAACGCCCCGCGCTTTTGAAGTGGAAAGTTCAAAATCAGGAATAGCCACAACTGGTACAACATCTTTATGCCAGGGAACATCACAAATTTCCCAACCTGCGCCACTGGTAGCAGCGAGACGACATCCTCCCAACAAAGCTGGAACTACATTATCAGGATGTCCTTCTATTGCGATCGCTAATTCCATTACCTGCGACTGACTCATCGGCGTACCCTCAAGTTGATTAGCCGCAACTAATCCACCAACAATTGCTGTGGCCGAACTACCCAAACCCCGCGCCAACGGGACACCTAACTTAATCTCTATTTTCACAGTCGGCGGTGTCTGCTCTATATGTTGATAGAATTTGACAAACGCTTGGTAGAGGAGATTGTTCTCATCAGTTTGGACACGTTCAGCTTCAGTACCAGTGACATGAATAGTTAGTCCACCCTCTTCTATGCGAGTGAACTTGAACTCGTTGTACAGCTTTAAAGCTGCACCAATGCAATCAAAACCAGGCCCCAAATTAGCAGTTGTGGCGGGAACGGTAACAGTGATGGTAGAAACAACAGACATGGGAAAAACTCAGTAATCATCAACTAGCATCCCATGTAAAGGGTTAATTTGTTTATTAGTGATGCTAATCATCTGTTGTAGTAGTTTGCATACCCATCTGAGTGTTTACATTTTATTAATCTATTTTTTTACCTAATGATTTAAAAATAATGTTATTATCGGTTTATATATTATTAACTATTTATATTAACTAATTTTAATAAATGGAATATTTAAAGCGCTTTCTTGAGTATGCTCCTGAGGCGTATGATGCTATTCGTGATGCTGACGATGTAGCAGTGATTGCACGTAATACTGGATGGGCAGAGTTTCGCATTCGACGGATCAAAAAACATTTATTTTATGATGAACACCAGTTGGATTACGATCTTGGATTTAATCGCTTTAGTCCTGATCCAGATATAGCAGATGCCTGGATCAGGTTACAGCGAGGTAATTTTAACCCTGAAGATTTGAGACTACTGGAACATGAATACTTTGAATCGAGATTTGAAGGCATTTTCCATACTAACTACCGTACATCTCATGACGCTACCGAACGCTCTGGCCGTTTGTGGAGTCCCTAAGTAACATGAGCATAACTCAAATGAGTTAAAACTAAAGTATCTAACTTTTAAAGACCACATTAATCTGTTATGGCTTTTTACGTATTGATTCTAAAAGAAAAGGAGGATGAGACCGGCGTTACTTACCGCTTTGGCCCACATGAAGATCGTCTCGGCTCTTTATGGATAGATAAATTGAGTGGAGAAATTAAGGAACTTCAAGAAACTCCAGAGCAGAACTCGCAGGCATTTTTTCAAAGAGCAGCAGTAAAGGTTTGGCAAAATTGGAAAAAAGGAGCTTTTCCAGAAAAAACATCTTGGGCATCCTGAGAATGATTTGGGATTGATAGCCTATCACTGTGGATAGACTATCAATACTCTGTTATTCCTCAGAAAGATACCTAGAGTTCGCTATTTTTAACAAGTCTATTGGTCAAAAAGATTACTTCAAAGTTCCCAAAACGGGCGCTACCTCAACCTCGGAAATTTGCGGAACCAAGAGTCCCTTAGCATAAATCTGGGGATTGCTTTGCGAGACTATGGCATAAGACTGGCGAAGATTAGCATTGACTGCAACGGTCTTCACATCGTACATCTGCATTGCCATCTTGGGATAGAAACCAATACCAATAATCATCAACAGAAAACAGGCAGCGATAAATACCTCACGGGGTCTAGCATCTTCGTAGATTGCATCTTCTGGTACGAGACAGTCTGTACCAAAACAAACTGTTCCGTCATCTTCTTGATTTTCCAAACCTGCATTATTAATGTCGCATAGCAGTGCTGCATCCTTACCATAGAATACCTCTCGCAGCATGGAAAGTAGATAAATCGGTGTGAGGATGACTCCAACGGCGGCGAGAAAAACTGTGACGGTGCAGAAAGTCGAACTGTAAACGTCACTGCTTGTCATCCCAACGAATACCGATAGTTCGCCAGCAAAGCCACTCATACCGGGAAGTGCTAGGGATGCCATCGCCCCAATTGTAAATAGGGCAAAGACTTTGGGCATAGCTTGACCAACACCGCCCATATCTTTCATTACCATTGTGTGGGTGCGATCGTAAGTAACGCCAGCCAAGAAGAACAGCACCGATGCAATCAAACCATGCGAAATCATCTGCAACATCGCGCCGTTGATTCCCAAATCAGTAAATGAGGCAATCCCAAGCAGTACAAACCCCATGTGAGAAATCGACGAATAAGCCAAACGCCGCTTCATATTTGTCTGAGCAAAAGAGTTTAATGCACCATAGATAATGTTGACAACACCCAGAATGGCTAGAACAGGTGCAAAGTAAATGTGTGCATCGGGGAGTAGTTCAAGATTCAGCCTAATTAGTCCATATCCACCCATCTTCAGCAACACACCAGCTAATATCATGGACACAGGAGAGGATGCTTCGCCGTGGGCATCAGGCAACCAGGTATGCATGGGGAAAACAGCAAGTTTGACACCAAATGCAATCAACAATCCTGCATAAAGTAGCAGTTGTAGACCAAGGGGATATTCCTTCTTGGCGAGGGCGATTATGTCAAATGTCATATCACCACCGCCATATAACCCCATCGCCAGGGCTGCCACCAAAATAAATATAGAAGCTGCTGCGGTGTACAACAAAAATTTTGTAGCCGCATAACGCCGTCTTTGCCCACCCCAAATGCAGACTAGTAAGTAGACGGGAATCAGTTCTACTTCCCACATAATGAAAAATAGCAGCAAGTCTTGGGCAACAAATACCCCTACCTGTGCTGAATACAGCACCAGCATTAAAAAATAGAAGAGGCGGGGGCGGCGATCGACTTGCCAAGCTGAAAAAATCGAGAGTGTGGTGACAAATCCTGCTAGCAGCACAAGTGGCGCTGAAAGTCCATCAACTGATACCGCCCAGTTTAAACCTAACTGAGGCATCCAGGCATAATTTTCAACCATTTGAAAACTAGCACTGCTAGCATCGTAATGGTTCCAAAAGGCGTAACACATCAGGGCAAAGTCTGCAATACCTACACCCAGTGCATACCACCGCACGCGTTTGCCATCTTTATCAGGTAGCACAGGGATGAGCAAGGAGGCAACGAGTGGCAGCAAGACAATCGCGGTAAGCCAGGGAAATTGATCCGCTATCATGTATATGAGGAAAAATACTTATTTGTTCGTCAATTATGTCATTTTACTAAACTGTGTAACAATTTCTTAATGAATCTTTGCACAGGTGATACTTTTGACCGAAAAAAACTAACAGTAAGTATATTTACGGTACTAATCCAGCCCGCAAAGCACGGACAGCAGCCTGTGTCCGGTCAGCAACACAGAGTTTATTGAGAATACCCCGAACATGAGTTTTGACAGTACCGACTGTTAAATAGAGCCTTTTAGCAATTTCTGCATTGTCACATCCAGCGACAATCAACTCTAAAACATCCATTTCCCGATGAGTTAAAGGATAGCTGACTATACTTTTCTCAGTATCTGGGTCAATACCTTCAATCAAGACTCTTTTTCCAGATGCTCCCCTGTTACCGTCAGGGAAATCTTGACGTATTTGTTGTAGTACAAGGTCTGCGATCGCCGGATCGATCCATGAGCTACCTGCATAAGTTGTTTGCACAGCCTCCACTAGTTTCTCCGTTTCGATATCCTTCATACAATAAGAATCTGCACCTGCTGCAAATGCTGCTAAAACTGCCTGTTCGCTATTCTGCATCGTTAAGATTAGCAATTTTGTTGTGTAGTCTTCGTTCTCTGCTTGATACTGTCTAAACGTGCGTGTTAGCTCAATCCCATCCATGTCAGGCAAACCGATGTCAATAGTAGCAACATCTGGCTTGAGACTTTTCAGAAGCTTGATGCCATCGGCTGCATTGGCTGCTTCACCAACAATGTTAAACTCTGGCTGGGTTTGTAAGGCAGACCGTAAACCGATTCTCGTCAGATTGTGATCTTCAATCACGAGGATTTTGATTTCACTCATAGTTGCTTAATTTTACTGTTATCTATCTCAAGTACAGATTAAAATAATCTCATTCTTCTATTCGGTATCTTATACAAAAAGCAATGCTCTTGGTATTATTTACTGAATTTCATCTACCATTAGACATAAATAACCTTATCTTGTAAGCCTTTCTAAGGCAAGAGTGTTGGTATAACAATATAATTCAGCAAACTTGAAAGGAAAATCTGAATCCTTAATTCATCTTAGCGCTGGTGATGTAAGCTATGACTAGATTTGCTAGGGATAGCCAAGCACTTCTTTTTTTATTTAGCCATGTCTTTAAGTAAAACTGTCAAAAAAGATAAAATTCTCGTTGTCGATGATATTTTTGATAATCTACTAGTCTTAGAAGCTGTCCTAGAAGATGAGGACTATGAAATTAGCTTGGTAGAAGATAGTAAAATTGCTCTGGCTATGGTTGAAGAGTCACCGCCAGACATAATTCTCTTGGATGTGATGATGCCGGAACTCGATGGCTATGAATTTACTCGACGCATCCGACAGAACCAGGCGTTGCCATTTATCCCTATTCTGCTGCTGACGGCTCACTATGAGTCTAGCGTTGTGGAAGGACTTGATGCTGGTGCAGATGACTTTATTCGTAAACCATTCGATCCTGATGAACTACATGCACGAGTGCGATCGCTCCTGCGCCTCAAGCATAGCATCGACGAACGAGATCAGATGGCTAACCTACGGGCTGATTTTGTCTCGCGTTTTACTCACGATCTACGTATACCACTAGTAGCCTCCAACCGCGTCTTAAAACTATTGCTGGAAGGCAGATTTTGCGAAGTTTCGCCACAATTACAAGAAATAATTGATACCATGATTGGCAGTAATCAAGACCTGCTAGAAATGGTAAATACTTTGCTAGAAGTTTATCGTCATGAAGCAGGCTGTAAAACTTTAAAAATTTCTCCCTGCAATATTCAGGAATTAGTTAGTGAAGTTTTCCAAGAATTAACTCCCTTAGCTGAGGAAAAAGGATTAACTGCAAATATTGATAGAGGTGAAACTACAATCACTGTCATGGCCGATCGCGTAGAACTGCGGCGAGTTTTAACAAATATTATCGGCAATGCTATCAAATTTACAGACAAAGGTTCTGTAGATATTCACTGTCATCTCACTCCGGCAAATGTGACTATTGATATCCAAGATACAGGCCCAGGAATTTCTAAACAAGACCAAGCAATATTATTTGAGCGATTTCGCCAAGGAAAACACCAGCGTTCTGGTAGTGGTTTGGGATTATATCTATCTCGTTGCATTATCGAAGCACATCAAGGCACAATTGATGTGACATCTGAGACCGGGCAGGGTAGTAGATTCACTATCCGTCTACCTGTAGCAAGCGAAAACTAAAAGTGGGGACATTTTACCACCAGAAATAGTGTTCATAGACAAAATCTGTGAACACTATTTCAATAGGTAGGTCTTCTTGACAATGAGTGACCTATCTTTTTTTACCATAATTCGGTTAAACCTTTGCACCAGTTGGAATATAAGGCGCGTGTCGCCCCTTCAGAGATAAGACACAGATTTAAGAAAGCGAGAAGGTTCAGTAAATAATTATTTCACCTAAACCTTCTTCCTAAATTAAGTTCAGCCTATTCTAAAGTCTTTTTTACTTCATCTTTGATATTTTCAGCAGTGTGGCGGACTTGAGCTTCGGCTTGTTTAGCTTTACCTTCAGCTTTATCGTTAGGGTTGCCAGTTACTTCGCCAATCGCTTCTTGTACTTTTCCTTCAACGTTTTTAGCAAAGGCTTTTGCTTTATCTTCAATACTCATCTGCTTTTTTCCTAAGGATGTTAATGATTGATTAGTTATTGCTTGCTAATGAAGCATTGCAATGTTTATAGATTACTTTTAGACAAGTTTTAATTCTTCTATCTGACGATGTTTTTATTAAAAATATTGTTGTCCGTTATATATAGTTATTTAAAGGTTAAATTCATCTTAGAGAATTTAAATAATATCCAAAAGATAGAAAAGAATAATTCTATTTTTATATCTTAAGATAAAATAAGTTCCTACCTCAGCTAGACAAGACTACAGATACGTAGTTTTAATTAGCGGTTAAGAAGTGGCCAAGTTTTTATTTATCGTCCTAATATTGCGGTTGAGGTATTAGATAACCCTAAGACACTGAGCGGTGAACCGTTGTTACCTGGTTTTGTTTTAGATTTAAGTCAGGTTTGGTAGCTCACATTTTGCACTAGACAATTAAAAATAGTGCTAGAGATATTCCACATCCACGGACAAAATTAAATATCGGAAAACCCTCTTTCCCCCTGCCCCGAGCAAGAGCTGCGGTCTTCACGATCAGTCCTTAAACGGACATGATATTATTGGTTATTGGTACTAGTGACCAATGACTCAAAAAGCTATGGGATGAGTTAAGGCCAATAAAAAGCCCTCAAGATAAGACGAGGGCTTGGTATTTTTTTGCTAGATATGGGTATTGGCTCAATCCCTTCTAACTACGAGCAAGCGTAATCTGAGTAGTATCAAAGTCTTGTAACCGAGTCATGTTTCCACTATTCTTATCCACACTATATACAGCATTGGGTGTCTCATACCTCATAGCTCCAAACGCAAGAAGCTGACCTGTTGCAGAGCAAACTAAGCTTTGTAGGCCATTATTCCATGCTTTATCATCAACTTTCAATTGTGCTAGTCCGATCGGCTTTTTTGGATTTGAATCTAGCTGCACCAATGTTGTATCACCATTGAGTCCAAGTAAAGACGTATAGAGTTTTCCATCTGGGCACTCAGCTAGATTACTGACTCGCTCATCGTTCGGAAATTTAACCTTACTAATAGGACTTATCTCTCCTGTTTGAAGGTCAATATCTACCAATACAATGGGTGGTGTACCATTCTTTTTACCTACTAGACCGATGAGTCGCCCATCAATAGTGCCTAGCAAGCTTCCAAGCTGTTGATTCCTTTTAAGTCCTGAGACTATCAAAGTTTTTACAGGCGTACCCAAAAATGTAATGCGAGTCGATGTCGCCTGTCTTCTACTAGTCGTAACAGGAGTAATGGCTACAACAAGTGTGCCATCGGTTAAAGAAGTGAAGCCACTCAATATCTCATTAGGCTCTAATAAAGGTGTACTTTTATCTCCAAGTACCTGAGAATTTCCTGTAATTAAGGATTGCAAAACAAGTCCTAGGGGCTTAATAACCGTGGGTACAATATTTGGGGCAGTGCTATCATCTGATTCAGTGATGTTTACCTCTGGAACAACCGTTTGGTCAGTAGTGATGATAGAGCTAGAACCTATACCTACAATATTTAAATTTGGAATATTTAAGCTTGGTGTTTGGGCAAAGGCTTTATTGCCTAGATAACTAAGCCCAGATGCTACAGTTCCAGCAAGTGCCAACTGGCCAAACCGCCGACGTGAGAGCTTGTAATTCATATTTCCACTCCAAGAATTAATGACTTTTATTAAGTAGTTGTGTATTGAACCTAAACGGGTAAGGCTAAGATATTCGCGTCCAGGTCGCTACTGAGGGTGTCCCATTGTTGTCACTAATAAAAAGCATGTACCAGCCTGGTGGTGCGATGTTTCGATTGTCTGTTACCGTGACATTGAGAGAAGTAGCATTCCTAAAATTAATCGGTACATCCACTAACCTTTGTTCTGTATCGCAGGAATGGGTAGTTGCCATTGGTCTAATTAGACTAACCCATTTAATATTCGCAGCCTGGGGTGTTTGAATCGTAAATTGCAGCCCGTAGCTCAATCCTTGAGGAGCGCTCTGAATAATTGGTCGTGACTGCGACATGTAGGCAGGACTGTAGATTTCTAATCGCAGTTCATCGACTCTCCGTTGAGGGTTCCCCCCAGCTGTGGCTACCCTACCATCTGGCAGGAGCAAGGCCACAGAGTGATATACGCGGGGGATATTTTGTTTAGCTACTGCTGTCCAGGAATTTGTGACTGGATTATAGATTTCTGCTGGTAGCATTGATTGTGCTGTGTTCTCATCCATTCTGCTACCATTGCAAACAAACACTGTGCGATCGGGTAACAAAACTGCGCTGAGATGCTTCCGACCATTTTTTAGAAACCTCGATCCTACGTAAGTTGGGTTAGTAGCTTTTAGATTTACAATATTTACCCTGTTTGTTGTCGCAGTAGCACTACCTCCACCGATAATCATGACGGCTTGGTTTTGTGCCGGTGGTAAAAGCACACTGGCAGCTTGATCGCCGAAAGCTGGGTCTTGCAGCCCTGGTACTACTTTTTCTGTAATGGATTGTGTAAATGTCCCTGGCAGGGTTAATATTCTTGGTGTCACTCCAGTGCCACCCATCTGAGCACCTGAATAAAAGATGTTTCCATTACTTAGTAGAAACAGATGTGGGTATGACGGTAAGGCACTAGTTATTGGAAAAGCGTTCCAACCATTTGCAAATGTAGAAGAATAAATTTCTGGTTGTCTGTTAAGCTTGCCATCTATACCAAGCCCAGCCACTGCTAATATCCGACCACTGCCTAGTGTTAACACAGTAGGATACCAGCGGCCATTATTCATTGATGGTTTGTTGACCCATTTCTCGGTAATGGGATCAAACATTACAGCAAAAGGTGAACCATAGAATGGATCGTAGCGCAGAGTTCCACCGGCAACCATCAACATACCATCAGGGGTGAACGAGTGACCGGCGCAAAAAAGGTCAATAGGGTTATTATTACTATCCAATGGAGGCGCTTGACGGGTAAATGTTCCCTTATTTACATCCCACACCACACTGTCATAGAGATTATTTACGCGATTTGGATCGTTACCTGAGCCACAGAAAAAGAATACTTTACCAGTACGAAGTAGAGCGCCATGTATGGGTAGGATTGGGGCATTGTACGACAATACTTCCCATTTGTCTGTGGTAGTAGCCTGAGCGATGAAAGTCCCTATATCTGTTTCTTCTTGAAGGTTGGTTTTGTTATTATGTTGAGTCACTTTATTTACAATTATTCCTACGTAATTTTTCTTTATTGTTCTTTTTTAAGTAATGTCTTCCTAAACTTATATTTATACTTATTTAGGTTTATTGAATGTCAAGATGCGATGTTTTTTATAAAAAGATAAAGTAAATCCCTTGCGCTAATAGTAATTACTCTGTTAATAATCTGTGCTGTACAGCATATAAATTAATCTTTGTACTGGGTTGTTGAGGTTAGGATGCATGATGCTTTTAATACGATACATAAACACAAAGAGAAGTTTGAGGGGTCAGTTCCCTTTGCTCATAACGCTCTTTTATTACTCTCATGAGAGTATAATTAGTTACTAAGAGTTTAACTTAGCAAGGGTATTTAATTGGGTTCAAGAACGGCTACCTCCACGATCACCGTGGTAGATCAGTACTGCGATGCCTATAGAGATTTGTTTCCAGAAGTCAGGACATTTGAAAATTTTAAACATCTTCATGCTGGGATGTTATCTGATATAAAGCGTAAATCTTTACCAGAAATAGCGAAAGCAGTAGGTTTACACGATGCACAACCACTGCAAAACTTTCTTACGAATTCACCTTGGTCAGTAGAAGATTTACAAAACAGACGTTTAGAACTGACTCTCTTAATGTTAGAGGGACGTTCATTTAAGTTAGTAATTGATGAAACTGGAGATAAAAAGAAAGGGAAGCACACAGATTACGTTGCGAGACAATATATTGGCAACTTGGGAAAAGTTGATAATGGAATTGTCTCAGTTAATGCTTATGGAGTATTAGGAGACTTGACTTTTCCTTTAATATTTTTAATATATAAGCCACGAAAAAGACTTGAAGTAGGAGGAGCCTATAAAACCAAACCACAATTGGCAGTTGAAATAATTGAAGCATTGCTCAAACTTGGATTTAATTTTGATTTGGTTTTAGCGGATAGTTTGTATGGCGAAAGTCCAACATTTATTGCTGTGTTGTCCAAGCATAAAAAACATTATTTATTAGCGATAAGAAGTAATCATCGAGAGTTTAGCTTGCCAGACCAAGAGACGAAGTATAGTGTGTGGCAAGAGTTTGAGCGGAAATTTAGTGACGGAAAGTCAGAAAAAAGATATATACAACAGATAAATGAAAGCGAATCTAGACTGATAACGTATTGGCGAATCACTACTGACCCAAATAATTTACCAAAAAATCAGACATGGTATGTAAAAACCGATTTAAAAAGTGATATGGCTGTTAAATTAGGAAATCTTTATGGATTTCGTAATTGGGTGGAATATGCCTTTAAACAAGGAAAGAATGAGTTGGGATGGGCTGATTTTAGACTGACGAATTATCAGCAAATAGAAAAATGGTGGGAGCTAGTTATGAGCGCCTATTTTTTAGTAAGTTTGCAGGCTCAAGCTAGAAATAAATTGGAAAGCGAAAGCAAAAATGAAACAATCTCACCGCAAATTTCAATAGAACCAGCAGATTTTAGTAACCATATATGGTGGGATTTCAGTTTGGGATGGAAGTCCACTTTGAACAATTTAAGATTAATTATTCAACCATATATATTCTGGAATCTAATCAAACCCTGGTTAGCCGTTTTTGTTAATACTAACTTCCAGTTGGGATTCCAGAAACTGATGAAAATAATGAATCAGTTTCAAGGTTATATAACCGTGGATTCGGGGTAAACCATGAGATGGATCAAGGATAACTTTTTAAGGATTCACTATTGACTGGTGTCAAAT
>NZ_NOLK01000279.1:0-5125 GCF_002245985.1 Nostoc sp. 'Peltigera membranacea cyanobiont' 232 | reverse complement strand
AGACTTTTACGCTTTAGGTAGAACTTTTGTTTACTTAGTCACAGGTATTTCTTTAATTGAAATCAAAATGGACGAGCAGACAGGAAGACTAATTTGGAGAGATAAAGCACTTCACATAGATAAATTTTTGGCTGATTTACTTGATGATATGATGGCTCCTTTTGTAGGGCAGCGCCCACAAAGTACTCAAATAATAATACAGCGTTTGGAGCGCTTACCTAGTAAATCAAAGCTTAATCGAGTAATTAAATCAAAGCCATTTCAAATTAGTGCGTTTGTATTAGGCTTAATGAGTATTGTTGGTTTGATATATGCATCTTTACCTCTAGTAGCAAAATATTATTTAGATTCCGGTAAAAAAGCTTATGCAGAAAATCAATTTGACCAAGCTGAGAACGATTTTCAAAAAGCAGTGAATTTGAATAATAGCTTAAAATACACAGTAGCAGATTATTTTTTGAATCAAGGTAAAGAAGCTTATAAAGAAAATAGGAATGCCGATGCGGAGAAAGACTTTCAAAGAGCAATAAAGTATGGACATAATTTAACTAACTCAGTCTCATTTTTTTACTTTGAGAAGGGTTTACAGCATCAAAATGAGCCTAAGATTGCTAGAAATAATTACGAACTAGCTATAAAATATAATCCTAAAGATGATAGTGCTTATAATAATTTAGCAATTGCATGTCAGCAGTTACATGACTACAATTGTGTTAACAAAACTTACGAGATAATTTTTAAATTAAAACCTAATAAATGGGAATCACATTACGGATTAGGTGATTTTTATGATAGACAGGGAGAATATGATTTAGCACAAAAGCAATATGAAATTGCTATCAGAAGTAGCGATCAAGCAATATTTGCTGTTGCAGGTTTAGCAAGATTGAAAAATAAAAAAGGGGATTACAATGCCGCAGCTACTTTAGCGTTAAGCGGGTTAAAAAAAACTAATAATAAAGAGTTGCAAGCATCGTTGTATAAAGATTTAGGATGGGCAAGGTTAATGCAAAATAAGTTAAATGAAGCGCAAAAATATTTAGAAAAAGCGACAAAGTTAGACAGTGAAAGAACAGATGCATATTGTTTACTATCTCAAATAGAAGAATCATTAGGCCAACTTAATTACGCCAGAGCTTATATAGATGCTTGTATATTGACTAAATCTAGCCTACCAGAAGTGTTTGTCTGGAGAGAAGAATTACTAGATCGCATACTTGACAAATGATAAGATGCTAAGACACTTTATGTTTGTCAAACAATGAAAAAGCTGATTTTTTTTGGAGGAATGTGCTGTTTAACTTCTCTAATACTAATTCATCTACCATTGCTAGCAAATGTACCGCTCATAAGAGTAAGAAGAAATCAGGTTCGTTGTGAGCCACCGTTAGGAAGGATAATAAGCAAAGGCGACAAACGATTTGAAGTAGGAAGTTTAATTTGTAAGGGAGATAAATTAGAACTTTTAAATGGTGGTTCTGTAGAATTCTTATGTTTTAGTTCGGGAAAATTTTTAAAATTACCTAGTGGGACTATTCCTCTTGATAAATGTGCCGAATCTGAACAAGCCTCATTTCCTTGCAATCCAAGCAACACTGATGGATGTCGCATACAAAAAGGAGGCACAGAAGGGAGCGATGAGCCGACAATTATTTCTCCTTACAGCACTTCAACATTGAATCCTCGACCGGAAATAACTTGGACTCCCGTTAAGGGTGCTACTTCTTACAAAGTCAAAGTCGAAAGTTACGAGTTTGGATGGGAAAAAATTGTAAATCAAACTCGGCTTGCCTACCCAAGTGATGAAAAGGAATTTCAACCGGGGAGCATATATACAATATATGTCTTTGCTTACAAAGATGGTAATGCTTTTAGCTATGACTCAACGCCTGTTAACCTATTGTCTGTAGTTTCACAAGAAGAAATTGCACAAAATATTAAACGCATTAAAGAATTAGGACTACCACCAGATGAAACTGTTCTTGATATAGACGCAATCTATGCGTCAGAAAATCTTTTAAATGAAACAATTGAGATGCTGAAGTCACAGACGGAGACCGCAACTCCTAGCCGAAATCCAACTCTTTACAGAGTACTGGGCGATCGCTATCTGAGGGCTTGGTTGCCAAACGAAGCTAAACGCCAATACACCAAGGCTTTTGAGGTAGCGAAAAGTAGTAATAATTCAAAAGAGTTACAAAAAGCGCAAGAAGGTTTGAAGATGGTGAAATTCTACAACCAACTTCCCACCAGGAGGAACGGGGCCCAGTAGTAAGATTTTTGATATTGGGGATTTGACAGTAACCTCAATTGTGCCTGACGTAGTGCCTCTGCTTTAGGTAAGCCATTATTCAACCCTTTATAAAATTCTTGCATAAGCAAAGCGGTAGAATTGGCATCCACGCGCCACAAAGTAGCGACAGTACTACGCGCACCTGCCTGGGCAGCTATCCCTGCAATGCCCATCGCTGATTGCTTGTTGCCTTTTGCAGTTTCACAGGCGCTGAGAACAAGTAACTCAATTGCATCTTGACTATTTTCAGTTTTACCTCTGATTAAGCTGTCAAAGTCTCTAATATTAATTAGTTTGTCATAGGCTACCAGTACTGTTTTGAGTGGGTCAGAACTGAATTGTCCGTGGGTAGTAATATGTACAATAGGAAAATTATTTTGAGTCAGTTCTTGTTTAAACCTTTTAAGGGTAAACTTATCGTCTAACAAGGCGACTGACGATTTAGTTTGTTTTTCAACATTTTCTACTTCTTGTTTAGATGGGGGCAAATTTTCCATGTTTTTAGGTGCATTTTTATCTATATAACTGGGGCTAATTTTTGATAGTCCAGCTATCAACGCTATCATCTGGTTTTCATGCAAGATTCTAGGTTGCCTTACCCTAGAACCTAGAGTTTCTGCAATACTATAATGCTCTATTAGATAATGTTTTCCATCATATAACAATGCCATTGGTAAGCTTTGAAAAGATTTATCTAAAGTGAATATTAGCGTACCTGATGAGGGTATATATGTTTTAATTGGTGTAATTAAATATTCATAAATTTTTTGAGAATAATGAGTAATAGCATTCTCATTGATGTTAATAAGTTTTTCGCCTTGTAATGCTTCTAAAAGCTGATTCACCTGAAATCGAACTAACTTAGAGTCAACAGAATTATGGTGAAGTGAGCCATCTGGAGACTGAACAATTATCTCTATAGTATCTTCTAAGTCAATAATATTAATTACAGATGGAACGTTCTTGAGATTTTGAAGCTGGTTCAAAGCAACAAGATCAAGCTTGCCACATCGAAGAAAGTTTTCTAAACGTGCTATTTGCAGTCCTTCATTTATCTGTATTACTTTCTTTAAATCAGGACTAGGAGATGCTAAGAGTAATCGCATATAATTGCGATAGGTCGGCTCCATTTCCTCCTAAAACGATAACTGTAAGTCTCCGTTACTTGACAAAAGACTATCACGAACTTGAGTCATGTTTGCGAGCGCAGCATTATAGTTCTGAATCGCTAACTCAGTTTTTCCCTGCTTTTGGTAAATGAGTCCTAACTGCTGCTGCCATTGGTAGGCGATATCCGAAGCCCGAATTGATTGAGCGAATCCTAAAGCCTTCTTAAAATATGCCTGTTTTTGTTCTGTTTGAGTTGATAATTTACCCAAAGTACCAAAACTATAGGATAACCATCGGATACTATTAATAGTTTCAGCCATTTTCAAGGCTAATTTACTATATCGAATCGCTATTGATTTCAATTGTTCATCTGGGATCTGGCTGAGGTTATTAGCAAAATTCAACCGAGCATGAATAGATGGCTCAGGTGATAACTCCAAAAAGGCAGAAGAATTGTCATCTATTTGATTTACCAATACTCTAATTTGTTGATTAACTTTCTGATGGAGGTTTGCTTGATTTGGTTGATTACTGAGCCATTTTTCCCAACTTATCAGTAAAGTTAAGTGATTCAAATGAGCTTGCAGTTTAGCTGATTTGGAGATATTTGGGATGTTTTCTAGTGTTTGGTAATACCAGAGTGATTTTTGCGCTTTTTGGGGAATAATGTTAGCAATCTGCTCTCGAAAAAGTGGTTCCTCTATCCAAGAAGATTTATCTTGCAATTGCTGATAAATTGACTGTTCGATATTACCCAGAGACAGATAAATCCCACTAATCTTTGATGAGGATACAAGTTTTGCCAGCGTTAATGTTTCTTGTAGAACTGTTTCAGATTCATTTAACTGACCTAAAATCCGCAAGACTTCTCCTAGATTCTGTAATCCAAGCAAGTTAACTGATGTTGGTTTTTGCTTACCGATTACTGCCGTCAGTTGCTCTTTTTGATCAATAGCAGGTTGCTGCAAAATCGGATCGCAAATGTCTAGAATTGTATTCAACTTTAAAGCTTCTAAAAGTGTATTGCAAGCTTGTTTGTGTAATCCTAATGCTTGGAAAGCAAGGTTTTGATTAATCAGGCTTTCCGTAATTCCCTCTCGATCGTTTAGTTGGCGATAAATTTTCGTAGATTCCTGCCAAGTTTTTAAAGCTTCATCCGCACGGTCTAGAGCTAATTGTTCGTGACCTGATGAAGTCAGGGATGCCGCTTGATTTTTGAGAAATTCTTTTTCTTTTTTTACAGTCTGGGCAGGGGAAGATGATTGAATTAAAATTAGAGACAGCCCTAGAATGCCTGAGAAAAGATATTTAAAGCAACATTGAGGTGAGATCATTTTTATATCTTTTTACCACTGAGATCCTGAAAAACAAGAACTTGCAGACAGTGAAGCATTATCCCAGGTTGGATTTGCTTGGTCTGTCGTCAAAACTAAATTACCTTGAGAATCCCGAATCAAAACGTTGGCTTCTATGACTTGTGTGGGTTGGTTACTGAAGAATAATTTGGGATTTTGTGAATTATTAAAAGCTGGAACTGGAAGAGAGTTACTGTCCTCAACATTGTTATACATCAGATTGTTAGGCTTAGATTGTAGGTAAGGATTCAGGTCTAATATTTAGGAAGCAGTGATGGGCGAGACAGATAACTATTAGAATTAGCCCGCAGTGCTTGTGCAAAAAAATCAATCACAGCTCTGCCTTGACGACGACAAGTTTGCACTA
>NZ_NOLK01000278.1:0-5177 GCF_002245985.1 Nostoc sp. 'Peltigera membranacea cyanobiont' 232 | reverse complement strand
CGCTCTTTTATGACTCTCGTCGGATAAAAATCATCCACCCTTATTTTTAAGGACTTTGATGAATTTAGGCGTAGGTTGGGTTGAGGAACGAAACCCAACACCAACAATCTCTGGTTTTGTTGGGTTTCACTTCGTTCAACCCAACCTACGAATATTTTATTTTTTCGGAGTAATAAAAGAGCGTTAGTCCGTTTGGTGTCCCCAGCCAGATGTCGGATTATGGTTTGCCCGTCTTTGCGAACGCGCACAGTTTTTTTTACCTCCCGCACTTCGTACTCAATTACGGGTTTACCGTTGATACCCAGGAATGACTCAAAGGGGTAAATTCTGGTGAGCAGCCGCGATCGCACTCTTAAGCCAAAACCGAATTTGTTAAACACGGTCATGTAAGGCTTGAATGCTGACTCGGAAAGCATTTCGCTGATTCTTGCTTCCAAGTGCTGCTCAAAAAGCGAGATATCGCACATCCAGCCAGCGTGCAACTCTAGAATCGGATCAAACTCAATTCCATAGTCTTTTGCAATGGAAATTTTATAGCGATTTTCAATGCGGGTTTTCCCGGCGGGCGAAATTTCAAGCCGATGAGCTAACCATGCCCAGAGGGGTGGTAGTAATCCTGGTTTACTAGATGCGCTCTTGGTGTGCGCCATTTCTGGAAACTGCCAAGCGAGAAGCTGTCTAGCATAATTCACAATTGGGGATTGGACGCGGTTGAGGTGTTCTAGCTGTTGGCACAGGTCGCGGAGTTCATCAATGGGTTCGGGGCGGTGCATCAGAAAATATCTTAGATTCAGTTCTCCGTTCTCTAAATGATGATCTGGATCGTGACCGTAAGCAGCCATTGCTAAAGCATCGGATGGGTCACTTTTATTCGGGAGGTTTTTACCACCCCGGTAACGTCTGAGTTCGACATGTCCAACCCAGAGTATTTTGATTTCTAACTTATTGAGAATGGATGCCCACAATCTTGAATAGTGGTTTCCTGTTGGCTCCAAAATTGCATAATCTGGCTTGATTTTTGCTAGATAATCAGCAAAATCAAAAGCTGACTTTTGTTTCTTCTTAGCATCAGGATTGGAGTAAAAAGCCGGATATAAAGTAGATGCTTTATTTCTTGTTTTATTCCAATATGCCTGCAATCCGCCCTTGGGATATTGTGTTAAAATATGAGTTGTAATCGACGCTTTACTAACATCAATTCCCAAAATAGTTAATTCTATTGTCATGGTTCCGCGAAATAAAATGGTGGTTTTCAAGGACTGGCATCCTTTGTTGACCCGAACTTAATAGCGCACGAATCACCCTAACGCCCCACGCTTGAGGGGCGCGATTCAGGAGTAAACGCATTCGGGGAATTAACAAGAGAAAGGCGGTGCATGAACAGGTGAACGCCACAATTGAGGGGCGCAATTCATGGTGAACGCCGCACTTTCTCTAATTAACTTGCGGATGCTTTGGACACAATCCGCGACGGTGGCATTCTCTGCCACCGTTTCGGCTACTGTGTCAGGTAGCCCGCGCCTTCATTCATCAAGCGCGATCGCAATTACGATTCATCAGGCGGTTATTTCGTCATCCAGAGACTTAACTATTTCTTGAATTCTTTCAGTAGATAATTCACGGTATTGTTCGCTAGCTTTTGCCCCTACATACGCTTTCCAGTCTTCTATAGTTTCCCCAGTTACTTTGGCAAGAAGTTGTATCTCTACTCCCATTGCTAAAGTGTTTAGAACATATAAATCCTTGGGCAAAATAACGGACTCATTCATTGATGGCTTACTCATCGTCATCTGAATAATTTGTTAAGTGATTTTCGATAACTTCTTCTAGCTGCTCTAAAGCTGGTTCTAGTATTTGTTTAAGCTTTTCATCAGTTGTGTTGTCTGCCAGTTCTTCACCAGATATAAACTTTATTCCGGCATCAATTTTCTTTTTGATGGTGTGTAACAATTGCCAGGTTTCGTAATAATCCCAATCTGGATCTGGTTGTGGTGTAGTGTCTATGTCAAATTCTGGATGAAAACCTCTTTCTAAGATTTCTCTAACATCACCAGTAAAGTAATCAACTATTGGCTGAATTGATTCTCTTACTTCATCCCTACTTGCACCAATATTATTTGGATGCCGAAGTGCTAATTGAAGTTGAGCAATTAGCATAAAAGCAGCTAGTTCAGAAATTAGTAGAGGAATGGTATTTGTGTTACTAAGCTGTTTAAAAGCAGCTTGATATTTATCAGATTCCTCTTGATTAAATGATGAATTATCTGTCATATTCATTCCCGCTCCCTCAAATATCTGTCAAGTTCGCCGCTTACCACTTGGTCAATGCTGGCGACAACTATTTCCTTTTGAGATTCCCGCCAAAGTGATGCAGTGATGCCACGTCGATTAAGTGCTTGCTGCACTTCTGGGCTAGCGAGGGCTATTTCTGCATCTGCGTAATCTTTGGCGATAACGGGAAACACAATCTCTTGAATTTCAGCCGATGCGCTCCTGATAACTTGCAACATAGATTTTTTGGCTTGCTCCACTGGTGCTTCAGGAAAATAAAATTCAACCGCAACCCCTTTCTGGATAAGCATTCGCTGAACATCCGCCGCTCTCAATGCTTGCTGAAATACAGTTAAGTTAGGCTCATCTGCAACCGGGATTCGAGCGACGAAACCTGATTGAGTCGATCGGATTGCCTCCTTAATAATTTCCTTTCCTCTGTCAATCGCTGCCATATGACAGTTGTGTGATATTTTTGACATTGGTAGATGGACAGCGATCGCGCTTCTGGTTGAAAAGCGCGATCGCAAAAAAATTGAGCTATCCTTTAACTTTCTGGGGTTGTGGGTCGAAAACTACCTCAAACCTCCCGTTCCCGCGACGCAGAAGGCTCACATAAGCGTCGGCATCGGAGCGTTTACGAAATCGACAATTGCAAACATTTTCGCCAGTGGACAGGCGCTCGAAGATTGCCCACTGTCTTAATTCGTCGGGATAAGTCATAATTCTAAATTCCTAATTTGTGCAAAAAACACCAGCAAGAACTACTACCCAGTTTTGCTGGTGTGCTTACTTAGTAAAATCGGACATCTCTAGACAAAAACGATTATTTCATAGGCAATACCTCTGTATCTGAAAGACTGCGCCCCCTACGCACTTGATTAATCATCGCTTCAACTAATCCCTCTCGATCCGCCTGAGATAATGAACTGTTGATTTGATGCCCAACCACGTAGATTTCATCCCGGCAGCGCCCAGGAGCTCGATCGCAAAGTTGAGTTGCAAGAGCCGAAATCAAAAACAGCTTCTCGTGTCTGGTCATCAGTTCAAAAGTTGGGCCGTACTCCTCCTGGAGGGATTCTAGTAAGGAGCCGTCGTTAATTGTGTAACTCGTAAAATGTCCTATTGGCTTTGACAATTGGTAAAATCTCCTTAACATCAAATTTTTGTTTGCTGGTGTTAGCAAAGCTCGCCGCAGGCATCGCTCCACCGGACGGTATCGATCGCCTTTTCAATTTTTTAGATTCCCTCCTCCTCGTCTTTGTGTGATTTGATTTTGATGAGCATTTTGTGATTGGCAGGGGCAAGAAAGCTAATAGAAAATTCTTGTCCGAGGCTATCTTCTACAACTACCAGCGCTTTGCTTGGGTATTTATTTATTTCGTCAAGCAGTTCTTTGACGGTCACTTTGTTAGCCCCCTTCCTCCTCTGACTCGCCGTCTACTTTTGAGCCGATAACGATAGTCACGCCGTCATCTCCAGAATGGAAATCAACGATCGCAAATTCAACATCATCAACGTCTTTGATAGTTACCGCCGTCGCACCAGGGTAGTGCTTTAGGTTTTCAATCAGTTCTAAAACTGTGGTTGTCATCTGGTTTTTGTAAGTTTGTGTGCAGACATGAAACATCACCGCGCGGCAAACTCGTTAACCGCATCGCTTCTCTGGTGATTTCAGGGTGTTTCCGCACCGGGGCATAAAAGCAGTGGTGCGGGTGCTTGCTCCAGGGGCAACGCAAAGGGTTAGGCGTTGGGGAGCGAATGTTATTTTGTTCTACTAAACAAGTTAATATTATATTGTTCTACGTAACTAGTCAAGGTTTTGTAGAACAAAACATAAATTGTTCTACAATTGGAGAAAGCAATGACAGCAGAAAATGCCAAGACCAAAGGTACTAGCACAGGATGCAATAAACGCATCCATAAGAATCAGCCGGGCAGATTGGGAAAAGCTCGAAGCAATGGCTCAATCAATGGGATTGAAGAGCAAGGCCGACTTATTGAGAGCGATAGCACAAGGCGAGATACCCTTGGGACAAATATCGAGTACGGAGATACGTCTGCTGGGAAAATCCTCCAGCGCCTTGATCAGTTAGAGGATACCCATTATCAGTACGTTCATGCCCATCAAGATCGGTTACAGGCGCGACTAGATGAAAGCAAAAAACTAGAAGAAAAATTCCGCACGGAAGCTAAGGAGCTAAGGAGTGAGATTCTCGCTTTAGCACAAACCGAGGAAACAGAATCAGAAAAATCTTGACCGTCCTGCCCACAGTGGCTAGGGCGGTTTTGATTTATGAAGAGAGTGAATTATATAGATGCGGGATTTCCCGATGTCTCAATCAGGTTATTTCCCGCATCGTGGAATTGAACATCTACCTTTCAATTCCTATGTACATTCTAATCAGCCTCGTGCTGAACCTTTTCATTCTCTACTACTGCGTAATCGCCTTAATAGCAGCGTTGCAGCAGGTTCGCCGCCAGTGGCAAATCCTTGTATCTAAATTCAGCCAACCACGGGGTAACAAATCCCACTCATACCGCAACGACCCCAAAAACAGATACCTGCAAAGTGATTTACTAACCTTGCTCAAAGGTGATGTAGCAACCGCTAAACGCCTTTTAGCACAGCAGAGGCGAAAAAGCCCAGGTCAGTCAGATAACTGGTACTTAGAGAAAGTTATCCATGACCTAGAGCGCGATCGGTATTGACGATAAAAAAAACCAAAAAGCCACCGGAAGATTTAGCGATCGTGGTGGCTCCTTGAAACTAACTAACAGTAATTAACTAATAGTATTATGCCAGAAAACTCATCAAAAATTTCACTTCCTTGGACTGAAGAACACACAGCATTTTGTTATCAACACCATATTTGCCCTGCTGCTAAATCGCTTTGGCAATGGCT
>NZ_NOLK01000277.1:0-5263 GCF_002245985.1 Nostoc sp. 'Peltigera membranacea cyanobiont' 232 | reverse complement strand
TTAAAAATGCTTCCCGAAATCCCTGAGCCTATTTTATTAAACCAGATTTTTGCCAAGCTTACTGCTTTAGGTCGCATTCATCCCGTTTCTACAGGCGTTGAACCCTCGTAAATTGGCAATGGTATTGCCTTTAGCATTGGGATTACTTCAAAATAAAATGATTGAGAGTTTCTTAAGCTACGATTGAGGTAAAAGCTCCTCTTTACTAAAAGAGAAAAATTCATGTTGAAAATATTTTTTGTGTCAATAATTATGTTTCTTTCTTCTTTGCTTTTAGCTCCAATCGCTTTTAGTATGCCAGTTTCACAAAACTTAGCATTGATTGCAGAAGTGACTGTAAATAATCCTCAGCCGCAGGTGGAATTAGAACCAACTAAAACTGTTCAATCCTCTAAAACTACACAAAATAATCAAAAACAGGATAGTTCTGCAAAAATATTAGAGTCAACTTCTAAGCAAACACCAAAACCCATAGTCCAAGGTACTAATCCTCAACCACCTGATCCTTATGATATGGAGAAAATGGAAAAATTCGATCGACAACTGTATGGAGACTAAAATTTTAGAACGGTGGTGCGGGAAGTGGTTTTGCTTTGGCTGTTGTGATTGGATCTGCTCCCCCTGAGCCGACCTCAAATTGAGTCATCATATCGTGGTCTTCATGAACCAAGTTATGACAGTGCATCATATACTTACCTGCATGAGGTCCATATTTGGCTATCACCCGTACAGTTTGACCTGATTCCACCAAGAATACATCTTTCCAACCTCGTTCATAGGGTAATGGTGGCAAGCCATTACGGTCTATCATCTGTAAATCTACAAGATGAATGTGTACAGGATGTACCCACTCACCTCCAGTATTTACGAGGTTCCAAATCTCAACATCACCGACACTGGGATTGGCATCAACCCTGTTTTTATCCCAAGTTCTATTGTTAATCTGCCATAGTTGGTTGCCACGACCAAACCTAAAGGTTCTGGCTCTGACTGCTGAAGATACTGGTATTATCTGTACAGGACGTAAAGTATTGGGTATGTCACTATCATCGCTTTCTTGCCTAACCACATCAAAACGCATTACTTGCTGAGTACGACTGTCAGAATCGATGTTGCTTGAGAATATAGGATTCTGTAACACTATTTGGGTACCAATGGGGTATTTAGAAAAATCGATAATAAATTCATAACGTTCAGCGACACCAATCCGTAGATTTTTCGTTCTGACGGGGGCGCTGAGTAATCCAGCATCGGAGGCGATGATAATTAAATCATCTTTTGTACTCAGTTGTAGTTGACATGTGCGGGAAGTACCAGCATTTAATATTCGGAAACGATACTTGCGATTCGCTACCTCCATCCGAGGATAAGGTACTCCATTCACCAGCATGATATCGCCATATAGACCTCTTTGACGGCGATCGTCAAAAATAAGGGAGCCATCACTGTCAAATCTTTTGTCTTGAATAATCAGAGGTATATCGTAGTCTCCTTTCGGCAAAGGCAGATTTAACTCTAGGTCATCCTCAATAATGTACATGCCTGCTAACCCCATATATACATGACGAGAGGTTTGGTGAAGTGCGTGGTCATGATACCAGAGGGTAGCCGCCCGGTTGTTAGGATAGATATAATCTTTGTAGTAACCAAAGGGAATAAAGTCTTCTGCATAACCATCATACTGAGGTAAAGAAGCCATCCCATGTAGATGGATTACCATTGATTCTGGCAAATTATTAATAAAACGTACTATTGATTGTCTACCGCGTTGCGCGCGAATAGTAGGGCCAGGCGTGATGCCATTGTAGCCCCAAATTTTAGTGCTTAATCCTGGTAAAATCTCTACTTGGGTTTGTTGCATAGTAATCTCGTAGTAATCTCCAGTAGAGTCACTATGTACAGGATTGAGAACAGGTGGAATCCGAAATGGCTGTTGAAAAGGTTGAATTTGTGGGCTGAACTGGCCAGCTCCCATACTCAAAGCCCCTAGCGGTAGCAGAAGCGTACTCTTTCCGATTAAGTTGAGTGCATCCCGTCTAGTAATTACCATAGTGATGTCCTTTTTTTAGTATTCGGCTCTGAGTCTTTTTATTTACAAAAATATGCTTTTCAATACCTATATAGCAGGTATAAAAGCTACCTAAAACCATTTTGCATCTACGCGCTCACTCGTGACCAAGATGATTTATATGTATAAACATATAGCACCGACCCTCTTCGATTTAAGGTATTGAAGTATTTTTTTACTAATTCACCCGATTTTTAAATACAGGAAATCTGACTTTTCCCGTTAAGTCAGGAACTCTTGAAATAACTTGGGTTCCACTAAGTAATTATCAACAAATGAAGTTTAATGACAAAAACTGCCACAGTAGAACTTTGGAATGGAGGTATAGCAAGCAATCACTGTTCTACGTCGTCAAAAAACTGAAATTAAAGAGTATTTAGTTTCGTAAGAAGTACTTATTGATGATATTTTCGGGACTAATTAGCGAAAAAGAAAGGCTGAAATAGGGTTACAGGTTTGGGTGTAGGGAAGACAGAAGTCTTACTACACCAAAACCCTCTGATTTTTTTTAGATACTGTGAAAAGTCAAATGGTATTTTTAAATTATCCGGTAAATATATCTAAATATAATGGAAGAAATATTTTGTTTTAGAGCTTAATATCGCAATAAAACTTCGTTTGAATATAACTATTATATAAACTTTTGACAAAAGGACTAATGAAAAAAGTCATGGTCTAATTCATGACTTTTAGCACAAATAAATGACCGATTTAGCCAGTTACTAGGGATTGATGAACTCTTGAGAATTCTCCTCATCCCATCAAAGATGGATATATGCCACAGACTAACAAATTGCCGCCGTACTCAACCCTTTGATAGTTAGAGCAACCGACGATGCAGGCTGCTGGTCTAAAAACTTGTTCGTCAAACTCGAAATCGAAACCGAAATCCTCCGAGTAGTCTGTATGAATCGTGCTAGATGTCACCTCAGTAGGAGGTAGAATCGTTAGGATCTTAGCAATCTGTTCCTCTCCATTCCATCTCCCCGAAATATCTATTGAGCCAAAATGACTATTACCTGCAAACTTCTTTTACAAAATCACGCTCAAGATTGGCAAGAAGCAACTGTGCATCCCTTTCTAGAACAGTGTCAATTAGGTATAATTCAACCCCAGCAATTCAATACATGGTTGATGCAAGATTATCTGTTTGTTGTGGAATTTACGCGGATGGTAGGGCGAGTATTAGCCAGCGCACCTCCAGAACATTTTGATGTGATACTTGGAGGACTGGCAGCTCTTAAAGACGAACTCAATTGGTTTAAAGAAAAAGCTACCCAACGACAACTGGATCTTAATATTAAAAAACAACCAACCTGTAGAGAATATTGTGAATATATGCATAGTCTTGCAGACAAGCCTTATCCTGTGCAAGCAACTGCATTTTGGGCTATTGAATTAGCCTATAATCAAGGTTGGCAACTACCAGGTAAGATGCCTGCACCTTACGATGAATTTGCACAAAGATGGGGAAATACTGATTTTACAAAATATGTAAAACTTTTGTCACAGCAAGCTGATGAGGTTTTAGAAACGGCACAGGAAGATATTCAAAAACAAGCTGAAGAATCTTTTTTAATGGTTGCAAAATTTGAACATAATTTCTGGCAGATGGCTTTTCACACAGCACAGTGGGAATCAAAATAGTTTTCACCGGACGAGTGTGAAATACCCGTAAATTCTTCTTAATTTCCTACAGCAAAACCTAAATTTCACACCCAAAAAGCAGTAATATCAAGGGTTAGCGCTTTTGAAGCGTGCCATTCAATTATGACCCTACATTGGGAATCAACTTAACCGGAACATGACCTTAGCAAGCTTGCCAAACCCTTGAGTAAAGGCATATTCAATTTCTGCGGAATCACAAATCTCTGTTAGTTTTGATTTCACTGTCTATTTCTTTAGTACGGGTAATTGGATGCGGTGCTTTATCTTTGGGGACTTTGAGTTTTTTAATGCTGGATTTGACTGATAAAAAAGAACTAAAACCGGGATTAATCACTTTGTCCATTTTTCATAGTCTGGTAGCGAGCGCCCAAATTTACAGTTTTCTTGGCAGCATGATTAATACACTTGTAATCATTGTACATTCAGTATTTGCAGTGTTATTTATCAGTGTTTTATGGCAGCGAATTAGATAAATATAAAAGCGCTTCATTTCATAATACATCCGTGCCTGGGCGATCGCTATGTGGTAGTGAATGACTTGCCAAAATTAGCTAAACTTTAAGCCAAGTTTCCTGATGTGTATAGCAGGTAAGGGGATTTGCAGTATTCGGCTTTTAAGATCCCCTCAATTCAGTGAAAGGTTAGCCTATCCTATAAGACGCTCGTCCATGCTTCTTTCGATATTGCTGATGATACTCTTCCGCTCTATAAAATTGTGATGCAGGTACAATCTCCGTCACAATTGGATTTTTGTGATAACGAGAACTATTTTCAAGCTGCTCTTTGGAGGCTCTTGCTAATAATTCCTGCTCTGGAGTGTGGAAAAATATCACTGACCGATATTGATCATCAACATCTGGACTATGGTGGTTTGATTCTATGGGATTGTGCTTATTCCAAAACAAATTTAGCAGTTCATCATAAGATACTATTACCGGATCGTACTCCACTTCCACTGCCTCAGCGTGTCCAGTTTTGCCTCTACAGACATCTTCGTAGGTTGGATTATCAAAGTGTCCGCCACTATAACCAACTGCTGTAGAAGTTACTCCCTTTACTTGACGAAATGCTGCTTCAACTCCCCAGAAACAGCCTGCTCCAAATGTCGCTTTTTGTAGATTAGCATTTTGCATATCTTTGACAACTATTTTATGATAATTTTAAATGGAACTCATCAAATCAGACAGATACTTTATAAGCAAATATTTTCTCAATATTGCCTGAGTGGTTTTAATTATTAGAGTGACAGATTATCCTGAGATGAGTCTGGTATAAAACTGAATATTATCTAATGAATTGGAAAAAATAGATTCTGCCATTTAACCATTTAATGAAATTCAAAATTCAAAATTAAGAAGAAACAAAAATTTTGAATTGATTAATTCTGGGTACAAGCCCTCACTGATTGTAATTTGGAATTGATTTGACAAATTGCTGAAGATTTTCTGCAACACCTACTGTCTCTAAATAAATAGCTTTCAATCTACAATATCAACTCGCTTTAATGCAGCCATCAATTCTGTCATA
>NZ_NOLK01000276.1:0-5351 GCF_002245985.1 Nostoc sp. 'Peltigera membranacea cyanobiont' 232 | reverse complement strand
ATTACTTTGATATGGCAGTTCGATGAATTAAATCTTACCCTACCTCAGATGGTGTCACTTTGTTTTCCACCTTATCGCTGATCAGGTAAGTCCTCTTGTCAATAGGTTTTGAGACGCGCTAACCCTGGCATATTTCTTTGTGTGTTAATCAATTGAAATCTAGCATTGACAGTACCCAACCCTTGCAAACTATCAGCCAACTTTTACAAATAACCCAAAGGATTATTCGCCAGTCTAACCAATCTCAAGAGCCTCAAGAACATTATAAAACTGCGATTAAACTAGAGGCGATTAAACATCAGTATGAAATTTTAATAGAGCAAAATAAGCCTAGAAATATTGAATTAAAATTGAATAGTATTGCAGCAAAATATCTTGTTGAAGTTACAACAAAATTCCAGGCATTGTTGAAGGAATTGCAATCTCAAAAAAATACAGAAATAAATAAACTAGAAATAGATACAAACAATTTACAAAATACTCAATATCCATTTGTTGTATTTTTTAATATTAACGATTATTTTCAAGTTCAAATAGATGAATTACAGCACCATAGAGAACGTATTGTTCAGGCGATTGCAGAATTAGACAACCAGATGGCTGAACACTATCAAGAGATACAAATATTGCAAGAAAAATTAAATAATCAAAGGAATTGGTGGCAAAACATTTGGCAGTCTATTCCAAATTCCCTAAAAATAGATATTCCTACTACAGAATTATTCAACTCTGATTTTTTAACAAGTGTTCAACAACATTTTGAACCTTGGAAAGATCACCTAGCTAAAGCCTCGTCTTACCTTGACCAATATGAGTATACCATGCAAAATTGGATTGCTAGGTTACGCCAACCATCAGAGGAAGACCTCGAATCAATCAGCCGAAAATATTTAGAGAGTGTTAATGTTGTGGGAATTACCTGCATCAAAGCAGCGAAATGGAATTTTTCTCAAAAATTCAGCCAATTCGATGTTGTAATTATTGATGAAGTCAGTAAAAGCACTCCTCCAGAATTAATAATACCAGCACTCAAAGGCAAAAAAGTTGTAATGATTGGCGACTATCGCCAGTTACCACCTATCCTTGATGAGGGAAATTTAGATGAAATAGCTGAAGAACTTTCAATTCCTATAGATAGTGTGCAATTTTTAGAAGATTCTTGGTTTAAACTTCAATTTGAAGCAGCAAAAAATGCACAAACAGGGATAACGCAAAGGCTGAACATCCAGTATCGGATGCACCCTCAGATTATGGAAGTAATCAACCAGTTTTATAATGAGGGTGATGGCGGATTAAGGTGTGGACTTTCCGATCCTGACAACCAACGCGCGCATAATTTATCAGGTAAAATTATTAGTGAAGATCAGCATATAATTTGGATCAAAACACCTTCTAATAATCAAGAATTTAGAGAGAACCAAACAGGAACTTCTTATGTTAACCACAAGGAAGTTGCTTGCATAGAAAAATTGTGCGAGCAAATGAACACAACATGGGCGACCAAAGTTGCTAACGGAGAACCTAAAAAAGAGATAGGTATTATAACTTTCTATGGCGCTCAGTTGACACTTATTAATAAATGCATCTCCAATGATCACCGTTTTCCTAACCTTGATATTCGCACTGGAACAGTTGATAGATTTCAAGGAATGGAAAAAGCTGTTGTCATTGTTAGCATGGTTCGTAATAACAACCAAAGAAGAGTTGGATTTGCTAAAACACCTGAACGGGTTAATGTAGCCTTTTCTAGAGCAAAAGAATTACTGGTAATTGTGGGATGTCATAACCTTTTTACAAGTATTCCTATCTACCAAGAAGTATCAAACGTTGTTGAACGTTATAGAGGTTTTATAGATGTGTCCAGCCTTCTCTGACCAACCAATTGATTCTCAATTAAATAAATTAGTAGAACAATTTCAATCACAAAATCAACTTTCATTCATAGGAGGAGGCTATCTTCGCTACAGTCTGAATCAAATAACCTTACAAGTAACAGTAAGTGAACCCCGCAAGGTAGATATATTTGAGGAATTTGTTTTGCGATCTGCTCTTGATATTATTCCTTCTCCGACAGAAACTGAAATAGCTGAGATGCTGGGTATCGATCCCATGTTTGTGCGAAATACGACTGCAACACTTCAGGCTTATAACAATTTGGCGATTAGTTCTGAATCCACGATTATGGTAAAGCCTGCCACGAAAGAATTATTTATCGATAAAAACTGTATTCTCAAACCTAAATCAACTCAACAGATATATGCTATTGACGATGCTTTAGCTGGAAATTTTAGTTTTAACATCACCCCTTTTAAGAATGCCCCCTTTACTCTAAAGAGATTAGATGATCTAATAGATTTAGAAAATGAATTTAATACACAATCACGCCTAAACCTGGAAGCTTTACAAAGTTTTTTTTGCCCTGACCAGGAAAAAGTTGTAACAGGATATCAATAGATAGAATCTAAAAAAGTTTTTAAATTAATAGGCTTGTTAGTTTTCCAAAATGGATTAAGTGGAGAGCATTTAGTAAAAGCTTTTGTTGACGAACATGAAGTGCAAGAAATTTCTAATAGGCTGACATCTCTAAAAAATCAAGAGCAATTCAGCTTAGATAAATTGGCGAGTTTATTAATTCCCACAATTCCTAATGAGGTTATAACATCTCGAAGGGAGTCTAATATTCCAGATATTTTGGTAAGACAAAACCCAATAAGGTCTATCGAACCTGAACGAGTTTACATAGGTTTGCCACAACGTCTCGCTCATCTGATATTGTGGGTTGACCGCAGATATCGAACAAACATACTTTCACACATACCTGGTGGAAGTGATGTGGTTGTCGAATATCATGATGGACGAGTTTTAGGCTATGACTGGATAAAAATGCCTTGGGTTTATATTAGAACCTTCTTCGCCGGAATTGTAGAGTATGGCTCGGATGAATTCAACAGATTAGATAAGAATATGCAACTTCAAATTGCCAAAAATAAAATTGCAACATTGTATGCCAGGAAATATAAGGATGACGAGGAATATTCCACCGCTCGCTTTGAAAAGGCATGGGATTCAGAAACATCCAACGAAATGCCTTGGAAGTCATTGGAGAGATTTGACTGTAGACGACAAAAGCAACATTATTTTAATTTTGAGAAAATTTCGGGTTTTAAGCCGCAAAGTGTATCGGATTACTATGGATATGAACCAGAATATGAAGATCCTATAGATAAAGCTGAACGACTCTGGGGTATTCCCGATCCAAGACTGATAGAAGATTAGTGTGGTCGCCGACTCATCATTAAAGACAAAATCTTTTTAAAGGAATACAATCAAACATAAGTGCAAGTATCAATTGCAATATAGTAAAGCACCGATCCAAACTTTCGATAGTCAAGCCAAGGAAAAACTGCGATCCCTCGTAGCTGCTGCTGATAATCGGGGCTTGAGTGCAGGCGAACTGAAAACCGGGATAAGCTTAAAAGCCTTATTAGATAAGGATTATCCTGATAACGAAGGTCATTGACGTTCTGCTGATCATTGAGTCATTACTCAACGAGAAAATGAAGGTTTCAGCTTCTAAAAATGCTTGTATTACTCATGTAATATCTATTAACCCGGTTTTCTGCTTCTCTAGCCCTGACCGCGCGATAGGGATGCACAGCACTGGCTCTCAAAACTATTGGTATCCCTTAGCTGTAGCAACCAATTTTAGAAAATTTTCAGAAAACAGTAGCCCCATCTCTAAATAAAGAGTATTGATTGACGCATCAACAGTTATCTTTAATTGTAATGGTTCAGGTTAAGCCAACTCACTTATGAGCCGAATCATCGCAGTTTTTAATCAGGCGGGAGGTGTTGCCAAAACCACCTTTATCCAAAAGCTGGGCTACCAAATAGCGCAATTGGGTCATCGCTTTCTGCTCATCGACATCGATCCCTAAGCCAGATTAGTGCTTTTGATACGCGACAACCAGTAAAAAGGTAAATCCCTTTCCAGAGAGCGATGTTATGACCGCTCACGCCCAGGCGATGGCGTAACCGCCCACCGGATACTGTTGGCGAATGTAATACATACTTATATTTGAAAGTACTATGTAAGCTCAAACCTTCAATCTGCCGTTGCAGCTTTTAGTTGTAACACTTTCGCCAACAGTATCCCACCGTAGGTGATCGCAAAGAGCGAGAAACTTTTCAGCAACAATCGCTTCAATTCGTCTTAAGTTAGTATCTTTCCTTGTCCGCTTTGGCACGGTTATGCCAAATATGCTAAATACAAAGGAAAAACAACTGCCAATGCTCGATTACGTCAGTGCAGGAATCGCGTTTTACGTCACAATGCTTCCCGTACAAGAGTGGATATTGGAATTCCGTCTTGGTTATCTCGGTCGCTACTGGAGCCTGATAAGTGTTGCTGGCTTATTCATTGGCTTTTTGCTCTGTGCGCTGATATTTGTGCCATTGATTATTAACATGGCACTAGATCCGTTCAAATATCCAGATAATGCTGCGATGAGTGCGATCGCGTACTCGCGCACCGGAGGCGATCGCTGCGGTGATTGTTGGTGCAATACTCTGGCTGGGGCAGTGGCTAATTCTCCGCCAGACTGAAATGACACCAAGAGTTTTTGCGCTCATCAATACAGTAGTTGGAATTTCTGTCTTCTCTGTGCTGGTATGGTTCAATCAAAAAAGTTTGCAGTGGAGCGGTGGCCCGATTGAAGGCTGGAAAACCGGACTCATCTTTCTAGTGGGTGGTACCTGTACCGGAGCGGCGACGGGTAAGGCTTTGGATTTTTACTGTGGGCGAGTCGAGCAGCGATTAATCAGACTTGAGAGGGAGAGGGTAGAACAAGAAACCCAAGAACGAGAAAGGTTTTTGAAAGAAAGAATTGAGAAGGAGAAATTAGCACAAGAACGCCTAGAAGCAGAGATGGCAGAACGGAAAAGGATACAGCGAGAGGCGGCTCAAGAGGAAGAACGCATGTGGTACGAAAAACACCGGAAAGACTATGCTGATTATGAATATGACGAGGAGGAAGAATAACTTTGTGCTGACGGGGATGACCGTAAGCGATGCCTACGGCTAAAGTCTGAGCTTCTGTAATCACAGGGGAGTGCCGCCAATACGGTTCGGTTAAGGTTTTTTGATGAAAATTCTAGATCACAAAGATGCGATAAATCATCACAAAGACGCGATGAATCGCCGTCTCTACGAAAGACTGATTATCGCTCTTTTATGTCTCTGGTGAGAGAAAAATGCTCTGATTTGCTGAGATTTTTGAAACTCCTTGAAGGCTGTGAAGAATGCAGACGCTGCTATGTCGGAAATATTGGGATTTATCAAATATATCTGT
>NZ_NOLK01000275.1:0-5360 GCF_002245985.1 Nostoc sp. 'Peltigera membranacea cyanobiont' 232 | reverse complement strand
CTCTTTTAGCGTTTTTAGTAACCGTTCATTCTGCTCTTTAGAAAGATGGTTTTTTGCTGGCATAGGTGGCTGACAATAAAATAATTACTTCATCTCATATTATACAATCAAGCTGCGTAACAGCTTAACCAGGCTGATACAACATTATTCAGCCAGCTAAAAGCATGGGCAGAACATCGTCACCCTAATAAATCTTCCCGATGGAGTTGTCAAAAGTATTGGCAAACTGTAGGGTCTGATAATTGGGTTTTTAAACCCCATAACCAGAAGATTCGCTTATACAAGCACCGTGAAACTCCTATTGTGAGACACATACAAGTGCAAGGAATCCGTAGCCCATTTGATGGTGACTGGGTGTACTGGAGTTCCAGAATGGGTAAACATCCTGAAGCGCCAACAAGGGTGGCAACACTTTTGAAGATACAAAAAGGAAAGTGTACTCATTGTGGACTGTTTTTTCACCATGAAGACTTGATGGAAATCGACCATAAAATCCCCCGCTCCCAAGGCGGTAAGGATAGTTATGACAACCTTCAATTACTTCATGGACATTGCCATGATGCTAAAACGGTAGCAGATAAATTTGCTGTTACAGTTCCAGAGATAGATGAGGATTATCTCAACTGTAATCCCTTTTAACTCTGAATTTAGAGGTGTGCGTGACAAGCACCAAATCATTGAGGAGCCGTGTGAAATTAACGTTTCATGCACGGTTTTGTAGCCGAGTCAGAGAGGTGACTTTCTGGCTTAGGCATCCAGTTACCACACTCAAAAATAAACTATTCCATTATCATTAATGATAATGGAATAGTTTATTTTCTGGAAGTCCCTAAATTCTAGTCATTTTTCTCAATCATTAGTTCGGATGTACTAAATAGATCCGTTTGTTTGGGGTGTGACAGTTCTGGGTGCGGAATGTGGGTTGTAATTCTACATCCATTGCCCTACTTACCTTTCATGGTTTTCTTTTTTTATTCTTTTATTCAGAATACCCGGAAAGTGACAGAAGAGGGCTAATATTGTTGGCAAAGAAAGCTTGGAGTAATTTATTGTCTACTTCCGGCCAGCGAATGGCGGTATCTGCAAGTCCATTGAGGGTATTTTGGCAATCAAATTTTAAGCTAGATGTTGCATTGGACTCTGAATATGTATTGTCTTCAGCCAGCGATATAGTTGAATACAAAGCGTTATCAGTAGAAATTTGGGTATTGCGAAGTAGTTCAGCTTGCCAATCCTGATCAGAAAGCTGTTGCAGTGGGTAGCCCAAAGACCGGATGCAGTTAATAAATTGACTCCAAGGAACAGAATCGGAATTAATTAGATGAAAGGCTTTGCCCAAAGATTCTGGCTGCTGTGACAGGTGGATTAAAGCTTTGGTGAAATAGTCTACAGGTGTAATTTCTACCATACTGTTCATCTCTGGCGCACTTTTTAGTTGAATGCAGCTTTTGATGAATCTGTACAACATGTCATTGGGATTCCAAACGCCGGTTTGACTGTGCCATGTTATTCTACCAAGCCTGTAGATACTGCAAGGCAAACCGCGATCGCGTGCCATCATTACGATCTTTTCTGCAACCCATTTACTTTGGGCATAGCCTCCAGGAAGTCCTTGACTGTGTTCCAGAGGATCGTTTTCTTGAACAACCTCTAATTTGAAATACTCATCTGAGGCGAAAACGCTAACAGTAGAAATGAAATGCACAGGCTTGATTTTGATTTGACTAGCTAATCTCAACACTTCCTCAGTTCCACGAACATTTGCTGCTTTTAACAAAGCGTATGGATAAAGATGATTCACCAAAGCGCCATTATGGTAAATTAAGTCAATTTTCCCAGCCATGAGGTGAAACTGCTCATCTGAAAGACCGAAAAGCGGTTGAGACAAATCTCCTAATACTGGAATAATCCGCGAGTTAAAAGATTCCTCCCAAAGTAAATAAGCTTTCAGGTTTTCTTGGAGCCGTTGTTTACCTGCGGTAAAATTAGCAGCACGCACCAAACAATAGATATCAGCTTGAGTTTGTTGTAATAATTCAGCCAGTAAAAAAGCACCGACAAAGCCTGTTGCACCTGTGAGAAAAATAGCCGAAGGTTCACTCACAGGTTGATAAACCAGGTTCCCAGGCTTAATTGTCTCGTCTAGAACAACTTCAGCCTGTAAGTTTACGGTAGTAATTTTATTTGCAGTCACAGTAGAGTCTGCCCCAGAGGTCAACTCAATAGTCCCAGCAAGTTCAGCTACAGTCGGAGCAGTAAATAAGTGGCGCAACGGTAAGTTAATCTGGAAAGTCTCATTTACCTGGGACATCACCCGAATTGTTGTCAGAGAATGACCTCCTAACTCAAAGAAATTATCCAGAACACCCACCTGTTCCAGATGTAGTACATTAGCCCAAATATCTGCCAATACCTTCTCTACAGGGGTACGTGGTGCCACAAAACTCACTGCCAACTGAGCATTATCGGAATCAGGAACAGGTAAGGCTTTGCGGTCTACCTTGCCATTGGGAGTTAAAGGTAAAAACTCTAACCTGACAAAAGCAGAGGGCACCATGTACTGTGGTAATTTTTCTTTCAAGAAAATGCGTAAGTCATTGGTAGTTGGTGTTTGCTCCAACTGCGGCACAAAATAAGCTACTAAGCGTTTCTCTCCTGGGATATCTTCTCTCGCCACTACCACATTTTCCCTAACTCCTGGATGCTGACTCAGTATTGCCTCAATTTCCCCTAACTCAATTCGGAAACCTCGGATTTTTATTTGATTGTCGATGCGCCCCAGGTATTCTATGCTTCCATCTGGTAAATAACGAGCTAAGTCACCAGTTTTGTAAAGTCGGGGACACTTCTCTGCGAGAGGCTGCGCCAACGACAAGCTCAGTGCATCGCTGGGGACTGGGGACTGGGGATTGGGAAGAATTTCTGCTCCCTTGCCCCCCTGCTCCTCTGCTCCCCTGCTTCTACCAAAGGGGTTGGGGATGAATTTTTGTTGTGTTAATTCTGGTCGGTTGAGATAACCGCGTGCTAATCCTGCACCACCTATGTGTAACTCTCCTGGTACACCAATAGGTACTGGTTGTAAATACTTATCTAAAATGTAGATATGGGTATTGGAAATTGGGCGACCAATGCTTGGTGATACCCGATCTTGTTCCTTAGCAACTACCACTCCAGAAGTTGTGACAACAGTATTCTCTGTTGGGCCATAATTATTTACGACTTGGAAGGGGAGTGACGCTGGTGGATACTGATTAAGCTTATCGCCTCCAGTTAGGACGTAACGCAAAGCTAAACCTGCTGTAGTCCATTCTAAAGACAATAACTCCTGTGTTACTGGTGTTGGCACAAAACCGATCGTAATCTCGTGTGATATCAACCAATCTCGTAGATTTACTGGCGATGCAAGGATCTCAGATTTGACTAAGTAGATACTTGCTCCTGCTGTTAGGTAAGGCCATAATTCCCATGCAGCTGCGTCAAATCCTGTTCCTGCCAGTTGAGTGGCTTTGTCTAAGGTCGTGATTTTAAAAGTACGCTGATGCCACAACACTAAATTTAACAATCCTTTATGGGCAATCAGTACTCCCTTGGGTGTTCCTGTAGAACCAGAGGTATAAATCACATAAACTAAATTAGTTGCTTGTACTTCAGCGATTAAATTATCCTGATTGAACTGAGAAATAAAGTGCCAATCAGTATCTAAACAAACAACCTGTGCCTGATGCTTTTGTAATTTATCAACTAATTGCTGTTGGGTTAGTAGCACGGAAACTTGAGCATTTTCAAGCATAAAGCTCAGACGCTCTTGGGGATACTCAGGGTCAAGTGGTACGTAAGCCCCACCCGCCTTGAGAATACCAAGTAATCCCACCACCATCTCTAAAGAACGCTCCACACAAATCCCCACCAGCACATCAGCTTTTACACCCAAGGATTGCAAGTAATGCGCCAACTGGTTAGCACGACAATTCAATTCGTGGTACGTCAATTGTTGATTCTCAAACACCACTGCCACAGCATCGGGCGTGCGTTCCACCTGTTCTTCAAACAACTGATGAATACATTTATCTTGGGGATAATCTACCTGAGTATTATTCCATTCAATTAATAACTGTTGCTGCTCAGATGCTGTGAGCATTGGTAATTGAGAAATGCGCTGTTCGGGATTAGCAACAATACCTTCTAGCAGGGTCACAAAATGAAGAGCCATCCGTTCGATAGTGCTGCTATCAAACAAGTCGGTGTTGTATTCCCACCCTCCCACTAGTCTAGTGCTAGTGTTTTCCATTGATAAAGTAAGATCAAATTTTGCTGTGGAACTTTCTATGGGCAAAGAACTGACAGTTAATCCAGTCAACTCTATTTCAGATATATGAGCGTTCTGGAGAGCAAACATCACCTGGAACAGTGGTGTATGACTCATGTCTCGTTCTGGTTGCAGAGTTTCCACCAACATTTCAAAGGGTAAATCTTGATGAGCGTAGGCGGATAGCGCCATTTCTCGGATACGCGGGAGTAATTCGTTAAAGGTGGGGTTTTCTGCCAAGTTAGTCCGCATCACCAAAGTATTGACAAAAAAGCCAATTAACCCTTCTATCTCGGTGCGATCGCGGTTAGCAATTGGTGTCCCCACCAAAATATCTGTTTGTCCCGTGTAGCGATAAAGTAATGTATCATAAGCCGCCAACAAAGTCATAAACAAAGTCACCCCTTGCTCTTGACTCAGCTGTACCAACCGTTGAGTTAATTCACCAGACAGGGCAAACTCAAGATATGCGCCATTAAAAGTTTGCACAGCAGGTCTAGGTCTGTCTGTGGGTAATGGTAAGAACGTAGGTGCATTTGCCAATTGTTGTTCCCAATAACTCAATTGGTTTTGTAGTACTTCCCCTTGCAACCATTGTCTTTGCCAAATTGCAAAGTCTGCGTACTGAATTGGTAGTGGCAATAAGGGTGAAAGTTGACCCTGAGAATAAGCATTGTACAGTGCTTGTAGCTCCTGGACAAACACACCTATTGACCAGCCATCACTGACAACGTGGTGCATACACACTAATAACCACTGTTCTGTAGGAGACAGTATTACTAATGTCGCTCTGATTAATGCTTCTGACTCTAAGTCAAAAGCACGAAGCGCTTGTTGTTGAACTAATTGCTGTGCAGCTATTTCAATTTCTGTTAAGGGTAAATGCTGCAAATCAACAACTGCAACTGTCCAATTCGTTTCTGTTTTAATGATTTGAGAAGCTTGTCCATCAACTGTGATGAAGTTGGTTCGTAATGCTTCGTGACGATAAATAATTTCTTCTAAGCTTTGTTCTAAGGCTGCAACATTAAGAGTTCCTACTAAACGCAACCCG
>NZ_NOLK01000274.1:0-5409 GCF_002245985.1 Nostoc sp. 'Peltigera membranacea cyanobiont' 232 | reverse complement strand
TATGCAATACAGTTTTCCTCTTACCCCTCTCCTATCATAGCTTTCAGCTTTGAGGATGTACCTCATAGCCGCCGGAAGTGCTGTATTTCCCCGTTTTCTTCTTAATTTCACCCTTGTCCCCCTTGTCCCTTTCCAAAATCGCCTTAACTTCACTCGTATAAGTATCCATTCCATTCCACAAAATACCCGGTAACAAATCCCCAAAAGCATTAATCTCTAAAATTGCATGAGTTTTCCAATCGGGTAAAATCAGTAAATCAACTCCGCAATATAAACTATTAGGAAATAACGCTGCTGCTTGTTCACAAGTTCGTTTCATGATCTCCCAATTTTCTACACCAACTTTTGCTAAAAATTCCTCAGTATTTCCCCGTTCATTCCCCAAATGCAAATTTGTCATGGGACTTTTACCAAGGCGAACAACGATATGCTGTGCTTCGCCATTAATAACCACCACACGCACATCAAAACCACATTCTTGTAAATGTGCTTTGGGTAGCCATTCTTCAACTTGTACGCCTTCTGCTGTCAAGATGTTGATGATATTGGCGATTTCTTCATGATGAGTATAGTGCCTAATTTTCCGGGAGTTGTAAAGCAGGGTTTGTCCATTTTCTCGCACTCGTTCGACAGTAGTTATGGCTGATTCAAAACGCGAATTTGCGCGGTAAGCAACGACTCCAGAAGCGGCGGAACCGTGGGAAAGTTTGACAAATACTCGTTCTATTCCCTGAATTTGCATTTGTTCGCGCAAATGTTCGTAGTTGTGGATTTTTCCTAATGAACGGGGAACGGGGATATTATGACGGCTGAATCTTTCGTGACAAGCTGGTTTGTCAAACATCACAGCGATATCTTGGGGATGGTTCATGAACTCGCCATTTGTGAGAAGGTGAGTAAGTTGTGTTTCCCATTTTTACAACAGATACCGCCAGCCTAAATACCACTGTCGTGGATAGAGGATGAGTCCTTTGTCAAATTCTAATTTTGTCGCGGCTTCTGCACTTATATGTTGATGATTGGAAGTAGAAAAATTCTCCCTACTCCCTTCTGCAATGATGGCTTTATCAACATCAAAGTTTTTTTCTGGAGAGTCGAAGCGGATAATGGTGTTGGGCGTATTGAATTGTTCGAGAGTTTGTTTTCCTGCTATTAAGTCGGCGTAATCTACTACCGTGGCTGGTGGTAAGTTGAAATGGGCGATCGCTTGTTGGAGGAAACCGACACGGCGGTTTTAGGGGTTGGCGATGAGGATGAAATTAAGCATTATCTAATATATTATTTATTCGTGTAATGCCCACTAACGTGAACCTGCTTCTCCTTCACAATAGTTTTCTTCCTGCGAATCTGCAATTAATCTACAATCAAGTTGAGACAGATGAGGATTATGTCTTAATAAAGCTTCTTTACCCTTTTCTCCACCTTTATTTCGTAGTAGACGATCAGTAAACATCTGTACTTTATCTGAAGAGTCTTTCAATGCTTCAATTACTAATTTAAAGCCTTCTTCTTGATATCGTAAAGCATCAATCAATGCAAATGCTCTTTCTCTACCTTCAGGGCTTTTCAACCGATTTTTAACTCCCTCAAGTCCTCCTAAAACAACACCGCTAACTGGTGGTGGTACTTCTCCACCAAGTACTGCGTCAAATTCTCCGGGTTGATTAGAATTATTATTCATAGTTAAAATTGAACTAATTAAGAGAAAGTTTTTTAACCCGCGCAGGCGGGTTTTGTCTGTGTAGCCGCGACTTCCAGTCGCCCACTGCTGTAAATTTCACTCAGCAACAGAACAATAGCGACTATGAATATAGCTATCTTCATCTTCTTCTTTCTGATTATTTGCCAAAACACGCACATCCAAATCAGAGAATTTCTCAATCATTTCCTGAGATAAGAAGTTTTCGGAAATATTGAGAATATCAAGATTATTTACAGCTTGACTATTCAGCAACTCTTCCGCACCAGCATCAGTCAGCGTTCCCATTGAAAGGTCAAGTACGCTGATAGAATTAATAATTGGAGAACCTATAATAACGCTGACTATTTCATCGGTAAATTGACTATTGCGTAATCCTAAATAAACCAAATTGGGAAACTTTTCTGCAAAAATAATTGGATTTAAATCTTCAACCCAACAATCTCCGCCGTAATCTTCACTACCAAACCATAATTCTAAATGTGCCAAGGCTGGTAGATTCATATTACAAATTTGTGCAACAGTATCCCGACTTAATCCCCCAGTTTCAACAATCAACGCTTTGAGGTGATTGTGTCGTATTGGCGGACTAAATTGTAAACCATCCCCTCCACGAACTTGCAAAATTTCGAGTTTGGGATAAGCTTTTAAAATGGGACTTATATCGCTTTGTTGAATCCAAGAAATTTCGCATTCATCACTAATAATATCGCCAAGGAAAACAGCTTTAAGATTAGTTAAATATTTTTTTGCATCAACTAAAGCTTCAATAATACCGCTTGAATTCCTTTCATATGCTTCTTCTTCCCACAAACCAAACACCAAGGCTTCCAATTTATCGGCGTTGGGTTCTTGCAAAAGTCTACTAAATTTACTTAGCAAATTATTCTCATTTTGATAAGGCCAGTATCTCAAGGCGTAAGCTTTGTTAAGAGGTTCGGTAATACTTGTATTTGCATCGAACTCTACAACTTGCCGATTAGCAAATTGAGTAACGTTATACCCTTGATACTCGTTAAATCTCTCTTCCAAGTTCCAAGGTTTATATGCTTGCAAAGCTTGTTTGACTTGCGGTTCTGTTTTTTGCTTCAATACTCGATAAGCAAAACGCTGCACCAACCTCGATTTATCTTGCAACGCTTGAATTAATACATCCAACCCTGCATCACCATATTTCAAGGCTTCGCTAAGTGCAGCAACCCGCACTTGAGTCACAGGATTTGATAAACAACGTTTAACCCCCTCAATTCCTCCTAAAACAACTCCATCCACAGGAGGCGGAGATTGTCCTCCCAACACTGCATCATAATCTCTGGGTTGATTTTGGTTGTCTGTCATGGTGCTTTACCTTCTGATTCTTTATTAGAATTCCCAAAAAAACTCTCAAGCAAAAATACGAGCAACGTAGACGATCAAGGAATGGGAATGTTTTCTATGGAAAGCCTTTGAGGATTTTTGGCGTTACTTTTGATTGTTCCAGGAATTAGCGCTGCGATCGCAACCACTGCCAATATGACCAATCACCTCACCAACGGAACGGCTATCAAATTCAGGTGGACGAGAGATTTAAGATGTAGAAGTATAACCTGTCCATCCCTGCTTCAGAAAAGGTTTAAGTAGGTCGGCGCAATTAAAGCTAACTGGTGGGGGCTGTCATTTGTCCTTTGTCCTTTGTCATTGGTAAGGGTTTTAAGCCTATTTACCTTTCGTAACATAATTTGGTTTATTTCCACCGACTTGTTTAGCAGAATTATTGACTATGCCCGCTATAGTTATGTTGTCTTTAAGCGAGTCCCCACACTTTAATAGTTTTGTCCCAACTGCAACTAACCAGAGTCTGCCCATCTGGGCTAATAGCAAGAGAATTAATATGGTTTTTATGCCCTGTTAGCGTGTTCATCTGCTGTCCAGTTTGCAAATCCCATACTTTGATTATATTTTCCCCACCGCCGCCAAAGAAGGTTTGTCCGTCTGGGCTAATGGCTACACAATTAACCTGGGTTTTATCCCCAATAAGAGTGTAAATTTCTTTTCCCGTTTCCAAATCCCACACTTTAATCGAACCGTCCCAACTACCGCTGACAAGAGTTTTTTTATCACCAGTCAGGGCAACAGAGGTAACCGCTTTTGAATATCCTTTGAAACGATGGATTTGCTTTGCTGTCGGTAAATCCCATACGGTGATAGTTTTATCCCGACTAGCACAAACCAAAGTTTGTCCGTCCAAGCTAATTGCAAGACAATAAATCTGGATCGAATGGGCACGCAAATTGTAAAGTTCTTTACCCATCTGCCAATCCCATGCTTTCAGCAAACCCCAGTCACCGCTAAAAAGAATTTGCCCATCCCGGCTAACAGCTAGGGCGTGAACACCCATCGCACTGATATTGGGTTGGCCTAAAGTACTGATTTCCCTCCTAGTTTGCCAATCCCAAACCTTAATAACAGTGTTTCCCATTCCGCTGAAGAGAGTTTGACCATCTGGGCTGATAGCTAGAGAATCAACGCCTATTTGTGTATCTAGTGTGCAGATTTGCCACCCTGTTGCTAACTCCCATACTTTAATTGTTTCGTCCCAACTGCCAGTGAAAATAGTTTGACCATCGGGGCTGAAGATGACACAGCTAACACAGTGTGAATGCCCTTCCAAAGTACGCAGATATGTTAGCTTTTGCCAAGGGTTATACTCGCGTAACGCCTGTTTTATACGAGGTTCTTTTCTTTGCCCTAACAGCGAGTAAGCAGCCCACCTAACTTGTATGACTTCATTTTGCAAAGCTTGGATGACTAAATCTAAGCCTGCATCCCCGTGCTGGAGGGCTTCTTTTAACGCTGCAATCCGATTTTGTGGGGCAGTACTGGCTAACCGTTGTTTGACTCCTGGCAGTCCTCCTAAAACTGCTGCATCGCTTGGGGTAGGAATTTGACTACCTAAAACAACATCAAAAGGTCTTGGCTGGTTGGGATAGTTTGTCAGTAATGTCTGCAATTGCTCAAATGTCGAAGAACGTATTTCGTCTGTCAGTTCAAGACGCTGCTGCTGCAATTCCTCATGCAGTCGCAAGCCTTCCTGATGCAGTGCTGCTTTTTCCAAAACAAGCTGGTGTAACTTTTGCTCTACTTCTAAGTAATTTTGATGAGTTGCTTGTAGTTCATTCTGTAGCAATTCAATTTGCGTAGACGCTAACCTGTTTGTCACTAGACATCGTGCCAATTCTAACTTGTTAGTTTCCAAGTCTGCTTGGCGAGCGATCGCAGCGCTAATTGCTGGAATAATCAAAAGTAACGCTAAAAATCCGATTGCTATCACCAAAAGGCTCTCCATAGAAAACATCCCCATTCCTTGGATGTCTAACAGGTTATCTGCGATCATCTACGTCCCTCCTATTTTTGCTTGAGAGACTGTTGTTCTGTTCCAGTCACATTGTCGTCTCCCTCATAATATTCAGGAAGCAGTTCTTGAGTTTCTACCTCTCCCAAAGCGTTTTCGATTCCAGATGTTGTGCTTGTACAAGCTGCACCAGAAGCGTCAATTACTGTTTCAGTAATTTTACCATCTTTCCCAATCCGATACTCAACTTTCTGATACTCGTTAAATCTCTCTTCCAAGTTCCAAGGTTTATATGCTTGCAAAGCTTGTTTGACTTGCGGTTCTGTTTTTTGCTTCAATACTCGATAAGCAAAACGCTGCACCAACCTCGATTTATCTT
>NZ_NOLK01000273.1:0-5536 GCF_002245985.1 Nostoc sp. 'Peltigera membranacea cyanobiont' 232 | reverse complement strand
CCCTAATCCCCAATCCCCAATCCCCAGTACCGGAGCGAAGCGACCTTTGGCAATTGTGGCTACTCAAGGGGCGCTGCAACCACATTTACCACCACCAGAAGCTTTTGGGCAATTCTGTCTTACTCTGAAGCGAGGGATGGAATTAGATTTGAATGTCTTCAGTGAGAAAATAACTATTCTGGGGTACGAACGAGTCCCTCTGGTGGAAATGGAAGGACAATGGAGCCGACGGGGTGATATTGTTGATGTGTTCCCAGTTTCATCTGAGTTTCCAGTCCGGCTAGAATGGTTTGGCGATGAAATCGAGCAAATACGAGAATTTGACCCTACAACGCAACGTTCCGCTCAGGGGAAAGTTGAGCAGTTAATTCTTACCCCCACTAGCTTTGCTCCCATTGTGATGGCAGCACTTAAGAATAATTCTGAGTTAGGAGTTATGAGTTATGAGTTAAGTTCTGACTCAGAACTTAGCACTGAGAACTCATCACTGTTGGAAGGTAGTCGTCGCTTTTTGGGGTTGGCTTTCGAGCAACCAGCATCTTTGCTAAATTATTTATCAGAAAATACCTTGATTGCTATTGATGAGCCAGAACAGTGCCATGCTCATAGCGATCGCTGGGTAGAAAATGCTGAAGAACAATGGAGACTGGGGACTAGGGAAGAATCTAACCAAGTACCGAAAATTCATCGGTCTTTTGATGAGTGTTTGGCTGATATTGCCAAATTTAAAACACTATATTTATCGGAACTGTCAGAGGAAAATAGCGGGATCAACCTTTCTAGCCGATCGCTTCCAGTTACGCCGCACCAGTTTGCGAAACTAGCTGAAACCATCCGTCAAGAACGCGATCGCAATTTCTCGATCTGGCTGCTTTCTGCTCAACCTTCCCGTTCCGTCTCGCTGTTGCAAGAACATGATTGTCCGGCTCAGTTTATCCCCAATCCCCGCGACTACCAAGCGATCGATAAGCTGCAAATCAACCATATTCCCATAGCCCTAAAATATTCTGGTCTTGCGGAACTCGAAGGTTTTATTCTGCCGACATACCGAATAGTAATCGTCACAGATCGGGAATTTTTTGGACAGCATTCTTTGGCGACTCCCGGCTATATCCGCAAGCGCCACAAAGCTACTTCTAAACAAGTCGATCCCAATAAACTGCGTCCAGGCGATTATGTGGTTCACAGAAATCATGGTGTTGGGAAATTTGTCAAGCTGGAAAGTTTGATGATTAACAACGAAACCCGTGATTATTTAGTGGTGCAGTATGCTGATGGGTTATTAAGAGTTGTCGCCGATCAAGTGGGTGCTTTATCTCGGTTCCGCGCCGGAGGCGATAAAGCACCGGAACTCAACCGGATGACCGGTAAAGCTTGGGAAAATACCAAAAATAAAGTCCGCAAAGCCATCAAAAAATTGGCGGTGGACTTGTTGAAACTGTATGCAGCGCGATCGCAACAACAAGGTTTTAGTTTTCCAGGTGATATGCCTTGGCAGGAAGAATTGGAAGATTCTTTCCCCTACCAACCTACAACGGATCAACTCAAAGCTGTCCAAGATGTGAAACGTGACATGGAAAGCGATCGCCCAATGGATCGCTTAGTTTGTGGCGATGTCGGTTTCGGAAAGACGGAAGTGGCGATTCGTGCTATTTTCAAAGCAGTCACCGCCGGGAAACAAGTGGCACTCCTTGCGCCAACGACGATTTTAACACAGCAGCATTACCATACACTCAAAGAACGTTTTGCACCCTACCCCGTAAATGTCGGTTTGCTCAACCGTTTTCGTTCGGCTGAAGAACGCCGCGATATTCAAAAGCGATTGGCAACGGGTGAACTAGATGTAGTTGTTGGTACACAGCAACTTTTGGGTAAAGGTGTGATGTTCCGGGATTTAGGACTGTTGGTGGTGGATGAAGAACAACGGTTTGGGGTAAACCAGAAAGAGAAAATTAAAAGCTTGAAAACTCAAGTTGACGTGCTTACCCTCTCCGCGACTCCCATTCCCCGGACTTTGTATATGTCTTTGTCGGGAATTCGGGAAATGAGTTTGATTACCACACCACCCCCAACTAGACGAGCGATTAAAACCCATCTTTCACCGATAAATTCTGAAAGTATCCGCAGTGCAATTCGTCAAGAATTAGACAGAGGCGGGCAGGTTTTTTATGTAGTTCCACGAGTCGATGGTATTGAGGAGACAACAGCCAATTTACGAGAAGTGATACCGGGCGCTAGGTTTGCGATCGCTCACGGTCAAATGGATGAAAGCGAGTTAGAATCAACCATGCTCACTTTCAGTAATGGTGACGCAGACATCCTTGTTTGTACGACAATTATTGAATCTGGCTTAGATATTCCGCGAGTCAACACGATTTTGATTGAAGATGCTCACCGCTTTGGATTAGCACAGCTTTACCAGTTACGCGGTCGTGTGGGACGTGCAGGTATCCAAGCTCATGCTTGGTTATTTTATCCGAAGCAACGGACGTTATCTGATGCAGCCCGGCAACGTTTACGAGCAATTCAGGAATTTACTCAGCTAGGTTCTGGATATCAGCTAGCGATGCGCGACATGGAAATCAGAGGCGTGGGTAACTTGCTAGGTGCAGAACAATCCGGTCAAATGGATGCCATCGGCTTCGATTTATACATGGAAATGCTAGAAGAAGCAATTCGGGAAATCCGCGGCCAAGAAATTCCGAAAGTGGAGGATACGCAGATTGATCTCAACCTGACGGCATTTATCCCAGCAGATTACATTACCGATTTGGATCAAAAGATGAGTGCTTATCGGGCAGTGGCCACAGCTAAATCTAAATCAGAATTAAAGCAGATTGCCGCCGAGTGGAGCGATCGCTATGGTACTTTACCCGTCCCTGCAAATCAACTTTTGCGAGTCATGGAACTCAAACAGCTAGCGAAAAAACTCGGATTTAGCCGGATTAAACCAGAACAAAAGCAGCACGTCGTTTTAGAAACACCAATGGAGGAACCCGCTTGGAATTTGTTGGCGGCGAATTTACCAGACAATCTCAAGACCCGCTTTGTGTATTCTCCTGGTAAAGTGACGGTGCGCGGGTTAGGAGTATTTAAAGCAGATCAACAATTGCAGAATTTGATTGATGCTTTTGGGAGAATGCAAGGTGCAATTCCAGAGGCGGTTGGTGTTTGATCCGTTTTGCTCAAGTTTCTCGGCTAGACCTGACTTTTTCTGAATACAAAAACAACACTGAGGCAATAAACGAAGCAAGCACCATACAGCTATTAAGTATAAAAATGTTAAGAGTTTATCATTATGCTTGCCAAAGCGACTTTAAATAATTGACAGCCCAGGAGTAAAAATATGTTATGACCATAGACAACTTCATCCTTCGCCCAATGAATAGGTCAGAAGTGGACTTGGCCATTACTTGGGCAGCAGCCGAAGGCTGGAATCCAGGCAGGTATGATGCTGAATCTTTTTATCAAACTGACGAGCGCGGTTTTTTCTTGGGTGAGTTGAACGGTGAGCCTGTGGGATGTATTTCTGCTGTAGCTTACGATCGCTATTTCGGCTTTCTTGGTTTTTACATTGTGAAGCCGCAGTTTCGTGGGCTTGGATTGGGTATAAAAATTTGGAATCAGGCAATGGCTTATCTGTCTACTGACCGTAACATCGGTTTAGATGGCGTAATAGCTCAACAAGATAATTACAAAAAGTCTGGTTTCCAAATTGCTTACAACCATATTCGTTATGAAGGAGTTGGCGGCGGTGTTGTGCCTCCTGGTATCGTTGAACTAAGAACAGTACCTTTTGAGAAATTACTGGCTTATGATTGCCAACTGTTTCCCTCTCAGCGTTCGCTGTTTCTGCAACATTGGATTGAGCAACCAGGAAGTACTGCATTAGGGGTTCTCAAAGATGGGTATCTTACTGGTTATGGAGTTATCCGCCCTGCTTATACAGGTTTAAGAATTGGGCCGTTATTTGCCAATGATGAGAAAATTGCTGAAGCCCTATTTCTTGCCTTGCTCGCACAAAATCCTGATGTTCCAGTCTTTATTGATGTGCCAGATGTCAACTTACAAGGGATTGCTTTAGTTCAACATTATGGGTTACAGCCAATTTTTCAAACTGCTCGGATGTATACCAAAGGAATGCCTAGCTTACCTATTAATCGTGTATTTGGTATGACAAGTTTGGAACTCGGTTAGAAAGAGTTTGTGAAAAAAACTATGCAAGGTAAGAGCAAACAAATATGGTAGTTAGCATATTCTCACAAACTAGCTCAACAAGTTTATGAAAATTAGAGCAATCATTCATTCAGCAGAAGAAGGCGGCTATTGGGCAGAGATTCCCGCGCTTCCCGGTTGCATTACCGAAGGAGACACCATAGAAGAGGTAATGACTAATTTAAAAGATGCTATTGAAGGTTGGCTTGAAGTTGCCAACAGTCGTAATGCAATTGAGTCAACAGATTAAGTTGTTGAAATTGCTGTATGAAATCGATTTCCGGCAAGCAACTTTGTAAGATTGTGGAGCAAAAAGGTTGGGTTTTGCAAAGAATTACTGGCGTCACCATATTTGTGAAAACCCGGAAGTAGAAAAAATCCTGTCAATTCCTGTTCACCGCAATCAAGATTTGAAAGTTGGAACCTTGAAAGCCTTAATGAAAATGGCCCAGCTATCTGAAGAAGATTTACTTTAATTTCAAATTACTGCTCTGATTCATCCACTAACTTGCTTGGTTCACCGGGGTAAAAATCATAGTCCACAATCTCTGGCAAACTGTAAGGACACTCTACCGGAAAAGTCCGCTTGGGCAAATCTGTTTCTCCAACAGCTAATTCGATACCTTTAAGGTAGGCTTTGCGAAGTGCTTCTTCAAGGTAGGGTTTGAGGCTAGGATTATCTTCGAGCAGTTCAGCAATATCTAAGCGTTGAATACGAAGTGTTGCTAACCAGCTACGGCTACGACACCCTGACTGATATTGCCATTTTAGTAAATGTCCAATCAACACACTCAGACGGTTTCGTAATTCTTGACGTTGCTGTTTACCCAAAGATTGAATCTCCTCAATCAGATTTTGCAGATCAATCTGACTCCACTGCTCATTGCGAAGTAAAGTTGCTTGTTCCTGTGTCCAAGCGTAAAAATCAGTTTCGTAGAGGCTTGGTGAAAGCATTGGTATCTTTGGGTTTGTTTCAGGTACACCCATTAGGTTAGTTCAACCTCAACGTCTTTGCTTTTATTGTAGAACTGTCTCAAATACTAGTTCTGCTATTGAGAGCGATCGCTTTTTTATGCCTCAAATTTTTGATACTATATATAGTATCATCTCTCAATGAGCAAATTAAGAAAATTAGTAGATCAGTTCCTAAAGCGACCTCCAGAAGTGCGATTTCAGGAAGTTTACTATCTACATGGGGTACAGCCGGGATACGTGCAAGTGCGATTCGTTGTAAAGTTATGTAAACAAAAACTCTACAACCCCTACCAGAACTACCTTCACAATTTCTCAAGCCAAAACTAAGAGCTTGTCATCATCCAAC
>NZ_NOLK01000272.1:0-5713 GCF_002245985.1 Nostoc sp. 'Peltigera membranacea cyanobiont' 232 | reverse complement strand
TTAAAAATGCTTCCCGAAATCCCTGAGCCTATTTTATTAAACCAGATTTTTGCCAAGCTTACTGCTTTAGGTCGCATTCATCCCGTTTCTACAGGCGTTGAACCCTCGTAAATTGGCAATGGTATTGAGACTTCAAAACTCTTAAAACAGCAAAAAGGAAAGTGTAACCATTGCGGATTGTTTTTTCGTGAAGACGACGTGCTAGAAGTTGATCATATTATCCCTAAATCACAAGGTGGTAAGGATGATTACAAAAATATTCAACTTCTACACAGACATTGCCATGACACAAAAACTGCCAGCAATGGCAGTAAGGGCATCAAAGCCGTAATAAACAAAAACGGTGAATCTGAATGTAATAGCGTCAAGCCCAGCCCCAAGGTGGTTAGAGGTACTCATAACAAGAGCCAAGTCATTGAGGAGCCGGATGATGCGAAAGTATCACGTCCGGTTTTGAAGACGAGCGGGACTTGTGAGAGTCTCGCTTAGTTTAATGCGTTATCCAGTAAGCATCTTAGCCCCTCGCTTTTCTACAGCACCCATGAGCGGCTGTTTACCCTCAATTGATTGGTGCAGAGTATTGGTACTACTCTGCACCATCAAAAAGACTAATTCGAGCCAAAAGTGATAAATACAGGTATGCCATTTGTCAAAAACAACTGATTTTCATAGGGTTGAGGTTAGCATCAGTTCCTTAGAGTACAATTTTCCCGTTTTGGCACAGTGATGCCAAGTATTATGAGATTTATTTTGGAGTGTATTGTTGAGAGAAGAGATATTGTTTGGTTTACAAAGCCTAAGTAAGAAATAAAAGGGGATTTTTCACTTGCTTAAATACCCTACTGTTAAGGCTTTGAGCCACCAATGCTGTGCAACTTACTTGCGAGGTCGAAGCTACTCAAATGCTTGCAGTACAATCATTTACGTTTGAATAAAATAGCGGTTATTACTTTTTACCTATTTATTAAATCTCTACCGATAATTCTGGATTAAAGTAATTATTTGGTTCATCTGGATAACCACGAGGATTACAAATAACGCGAGTCAAACCGATTTGATAATCTAATTGTTCAAGTTTTCAGTTTACGTCGGACTCGCCACTCCATTTCAAGAATAAGTAGTGATTATCGTTAAACGACATTCCCGCTAGGGCTGAACACACAATGACTTGAGGCGTGAGCGTGGATCGACAGAGGGGCGATTGGGGTGTGGTGAGTGGTGCGATCGTCAACCAAGCTCACTTCTGGCGATTTCTATTCTGTTTTGCGTTGAATGCTTCTGATCCTGTCCCCCATGATGGATACTTACCCATGACTGCTAAATAACCAGAAGGAATTCCCCAAACAAGAAACCCTACAATTGCCCGACCAAGATTTGGAGTACGGAAACTGTCAGATACATAAGCAATATAGGCACAAAAAATCATTATGCCGATGAGTCGTAAAGTAATCGGATGACTCTGAGGAAAGAAGCAAGCGATCGCAATAACAACACAGAACGCTGCCATTCCGTAAAAAATAAAAGCTCCAGCAGGCAAACCGCTTGGATCGAGAGCTGTCACAAAGAAACCAGCAGCGCAAAGCAGGGCTACTGCTCCGATAGCTATGCGTGACCCAATACTCATCGTGCAATCTCCTGAAACACACAATACGCTGCCAGGTTGGGTTTCTAAGCGGTTAACTCCTCGCCCTTAATACCTCGCAGTCTACTAGATGAGTTTGCCCAAAAATTAAAGCAACCTAACGGTAAAAGGGGATTGACCTGATTCGTCGCATTCTGCGCCTTGAGCGGACTGAGGGGCGACTGGAATGTTTGGGGAAAGGGACAGATGCGGGTTGGCAGAAGAAATAGGTACAGTACCTATTAAATAGGTACTGTCAAGGCGATTAGTACCTATTTAACAGATGTCAAACGCGGGGATACCTCCCTTGAACTATTCAAGAAATCTCTTGGTTTTGTGATTCGTATTCTTCACAAATTCTTACAGCAGCTTCTAGATATCGATCTAGTAAATGATGATCTGATATATCAGGTAATACTAATTCAACAGCCGCAGTGGTTTCCATTACTCCACCATGCACTTCTCCATCCTCTTCTCCATCTTTTAAAGCTGAGATAGAACCCCACAGTCGAGCTATGGCAGTTTGAATTTCTTCCCTCTCAGGCAAATACCATATTTCTCCACTAATCTCAAGACACTGTGAAGGAGTTAAAACATTTTGCTCTTCTATTAGTTGCTGAATATATTTATAAAGTTGGGAAAATTTGTCCGATTTAATTTCAGATGAATATATTTGTATACATTCTATTGCCCATTTGATAGCTAAAGTATAGCGATATTTTTGTAATTTGTTGGCAATTGGATAAGCCCAAAGTATTTTTTTCTGCCCTATGGTTTGTTTTAATTGTTCTATTATTTGTTTCATATCAACTTATATCAAGCATTGGAGAATCAATATCTAAAAGCCAATTCTCATCAATAAATTCTAGATTTTCATTATAAACAAGAACTAATTCACCAATCTTTTGAGTGTGATTATTTGGTGTTTGTGTGGCATCAACAGCATCAGCTATGAGTGAAAACTTTAGTTGTAAAAAACGTTCAGTGTTAGTAATGCCAATAGAACTGCTAACTAATTCAGCTTCTAGGGGACGAGGTAACGTAATTGTTTCATAATATTCATCTTGTTCATCCCAGTAACCGCACACTTTATAATCACATTGATTAAGATGCTCAAGAACAAGAATGTTGGCATCTAAATTTTCTAATATTTCAGTTAAATCTCGCCAGACTTGATGATTTTTTAATTCGAGTATTGTCATAATTTTGTAGGTTTAATGTTCTGTTACCAAACCAGGGAAGTGTAATATACCATCAATAAATTTTGCATGAAATCGGCGGTCGCCACCTTTACCTAAGACTTTAGATTTCAAATCGTAGCCGGATTCCTGGGAAGTCACTAACCCCACATTACCGCGAGGGGGTACAAGCCCTTTCTCAATGGCTTTTAAATGTTTCCCTTTCTGATCATATTTTAATCCCAGCTTTATTTGTTCACTTGCAAATGAAACTAGCAGACCACTGATTGAAAGATATACAGTATCAGGCTGAATATCTGCCCAATTATCGGGTAAAGCTTCCATTAATTTAATACTGATATAGTAGAAGCACTAAATATATGTCCTTAGCTTGTTCTAAGGAAGAGTAGGCTACAAATATACGTGACTGCTGTACATTCATGAGTATGATGTACACCAAACCAGAAAACCAGAAAACCAAGATAATGAATTTTCAGGGGGCGGCTGGAATGCTTGGGTAGAGGGCTAGATGCGCGTTGGCAGAAGAAATAGGTACTGTACCTATTAAATAGGTACTGTCAAGGCGATTAGTACCTATTTAACAGATGTCTTGCGCTGGGATACCTCCCTTGAACTATTCAAGAAATCTCTGGTAACAGCGACCCCAAGACGTTGCAGCGTGAGGAGGAGGTCACGCTCCTAGCAGAAGCGCAAAGCTGTTTCGGTGATCGGGTTTTAGCCAGGGGTAGACGTTTTGAGCATTACTAATCGAAATTCATAATTTTTAGGAGTTTTCTTAGTTATCTGAGCAAGAATATCGATTGAATGAAGGTAACAAGGAATAAAAGTATTTTTACCTTGGTCGTAGGTATGACGTGCGTTAATATCTTTATTCATCTCGCAGAGAACTTGAAAATTAGCTCCGATGATATCCAAAGAACTCTCTTTACCGGGAATAACAAGCACACAAGGCTCTACAAAGCTTTGACCTGCTTTATCGTATGCTGACTTAATATCTTCCATACAACTCGGAAAATTAGAAATTAAATAAGAAAAAGATTCTTCGACCTCATTCAAATAAGCTGATTCATCTATTTTTTTAGTTAGAAAAGCTAACTCATCTGAAAGTGAAAGACGTTTAGACTTGCCGTAATTGGGGTCTATTTTCTTGCGTCGTTTCGCTTCACCCATGTCTAATTTATCCTCTTTCTCATTTACTACGGGAACGGACTGGTAAAACCAACTCTCAATTCCTTTGGAGTCATCACCCCGCAAGGGCTGGGCTTAAAGTTTCCCTTTTACTCTAAATATGAGGATTTACAAATCTAACATTCTTTTCAGAAGGGAGTGGAAGCGCCAGCGAGTTTTAATCCCTATTGACCCCTGAGAAATTGTACGTACAATTATACGTATTTACTGATTAATTTTATGAAATCGGCGTTGACTGAAAACGCATAACCTATGACTCTGGGGAATTTTGGCAATATCTATTCAGATGAGCTAATTACAGCCACTGAGTTGAATCGTCAGCCTGGGCGAGTTCTGGACAAAGCTTTAGAACGTCCAGTGACAATACTCGCAATGATCAGTCTTTCGCTTTGTTGCGCCGGGAGGAAGTAACTTTTCTCGTGAAGGCAGCAACACAGAGTAAAGCTGTTTTTGAAGCATTAACCGTCGCTTTCTCTTTGTTACTTGGGAAAGAAATCGGCTTTGAACATCCTTATGGATGGCTGAGTGCATTTGAAAAAGATGATCTGCAAGACTTTATCAAGGAGCTAAGTGAGGCTTTTCGGTTGATAGATTCTTCAACCACAGCATGGGAGATAATTGACGCGCTCATCCATGAATGGCATGAAAGTGCAATTGCTTACTCTAGCCCCGAACTAGCAGCAGCTTTTAGTGCAGAAACTGATGAAGTGCCATTAACCAAACCATCTGCTAGGAGTGCTGTGTGAGAGAGTATGATTTAGTCCAAGCGTCAAGATATAAAACCAGAAAACCAAATAACCAGATTTATGGTTTACCAGAAATATGGACAGTCAAAAGAAAATCATAACTATCACTGGGTACAAGGGTGGGGTGGGGAAAAGCACTACAGCTGTGCATCTTGCAACCTTCTTTAGTGAACTAGGTAAAACAGTTCTTGTAGATGGCGACCAGAACCGTACAGCCCTGGCTTGGTCAAAACGCGGGTCATTCCCCTTTCCTGCTGTGGACGAACGCCAAGCCCTCAAAGTAATTGCTGATGCTCAATTTGTGGTCATCGACACCCCAGCTAGACCTGACTCCGATGATCTAAAGGAATTAGCTAAAGGCTGCGACCTTCTAATACTGCCCACAAAGCCAGACATTGTAAGCCTTGAGCCAATGCTCTTGATGGTGAAAGATTTGGGTAAGGCAAACTATCGTTGCTTGCTGACTATTGTTCCTCCCTATCCCAGCAAGGAAGGTGAAACCCTGCGTCAGGATTTGTTGAATGGAGGCATCCCCGTATTTCAGGCAATGATCCGGCGTACTGTCGGCTTTGAGAAAGCAGCAATGGCTGGTGTTCCTATTCGAGATGTTGATGACTCTCGTTTAAAAACAGCTTGGGCTGATTATCTCGCGCTAGGTAAAGAAGTTATGGAGATTTTGAAATGAGCAAGTACGGTGATTTGATTAAAAAAGCCAGAGAGACTGAACCAGAAAACCAGAAAGCCATAAAGACAGAAGACCAGACATCTGGTTTACCATCACAAGAGCCAGAGCTTGAACAGATGGTCAATCTGTGCGTCAAAGTCCCTATATCCGAATGGCACTAAGAAAAGCTCTAAGCTGTGCGGGATAAGCGCTACAGATTTTAAAGCTATTGAACAGTGAATGAAGGTCTTGGATGGAACAAGTGAAAGTCCAGGATGCAATAGCTGCGATCGCA
>NZ_NOLK01000271.1:0-5779 GCF_002245985.1 Nostoc sp. 'Peltigera membranacea cyanobiont' 232 | reverse complement strand
CCAGTTCTTCTTTTGATAACTGGTTCAAGCTTTCTCGGTCTAATTCTTGAGGCAGGTTTTCGTTCATATCTATGATAGTCCTCCTCAAGTGTTCCCTTTGTCAATACTCTGCCACCTGAATCCTTACGGAATCACCTATTCTCATAACACTAATAGGAAAAACATTATGCCGAGAAAATCAACTCACTCGATTCCTGCTGACCATTCCTCATTGTGCCTACAGTACCTCCGTCGCTGTGGGGGTAGCGCTCGATTATGCAGTATCAAATTTAGTCTGGGGGTGATTCAAACACTGGTCAATCGAAAGTTGGTGAAGATTAATAATACTGGTACAGGTTTCTATGTGGAGTTAGAAGAAACGAAATGACTAACCACAAACAAATTGTTTACCAATCTCAATTAGACCACAAGAGTAAATTGGTTCTTCGCCGCCGTACTTGGAGAAGATTCAGCCCCAGGATTTTTATCGAGCGTACCATAGAAACAACTGCAATTATCTCTCTACTGATTACTGGATTCTCTGGAGTTGGAGCAATGGGGTGTTGGGGGTTGGAGATTATCGAGACTAATAATCCCAACATAATTATCTCTGGCTGGCAGCAACAGAAAAATATCTGCCTGGGTGCAATGCTGATAAGTTTTTCAGCCTTCTTAGGGAGTTCTCTAATCGGAGCAAGTTTCAGCATTCAACAAGATAAATTTTAGGGAGATAAACGGACAATGAAAGAGTACAAAACCAAGCATGGCGGCTACAAAATTGAGAGTACTGAGTTATCAGATGGCGCTGTGGATGTTCATGTTGGTCAGCAGGGCTTTTTGAAAACAACTTGGGCATCACCTTCAACTCAAACTTTTGACAATCATACGCAAGCTGTTCGCCATGCAAAAAAGGCTATTGATAACGGCGAAATCGATTCAGTTTTTCAAAGTTGAAACTAATGGAAATTCGTTCCTTTCAACCATCTAAATTTAGAGGAGCAAGAAAATGACATTAACTTTAAATAATCCCTCTCGAAACAAAGAATCGTCCCTGACGCAAGCATTACGGCAGATACAACAGCTAAACTCCAAGATTCAAGAGTTAGAGCAGCAGCATCAAGATTATGTGCAGAAGCAACAGAATTTGATTAGTGCGATCGCTGAGATTTGTATTTCTCCGATACAGGAAGTACAAGCGCTGCGAATTCTGATCTATCGGGGAGAAGCAGCTTGTCGGCAGTACCTGAGATCGCTGTTGGTTAAACAGAGGAAGAATTCATAGAGATCAAGCACTCATTGATTCTGGTTCTGTACGTGATATTTCCGAAACTCGCTGTAACCAATACGAAATTTCTTGAGATGCAGATTGCTTTTGTTCAGCATCAGTCCAAATATTGTCCCAATGGAATAGCCAACGAGTCAGAAGACGAACTAAATCAACTAACTCACAGGCTCGGTCAATATCATCTGCCTTTACCATATCTGGTACAGTCCACTCAATAAAGTATCGGCTTTCATCAACCAAAGCCAGTATTAAATCCTCTGATGAGCCTTGAGTCCACAAAGATTGAATTTGTGACAAGTGTGTAACTAGACGACGTAAACGTGTAGTCACATCATCTTGCATAAAAATTTGTTGCTTTGGTGTCACTTCGATCATAAATTTCCTAGGAACTCGTTAATCAGTTGAGCTACCCTTTCTCTAATTTTAGGGTCTAAAAGTTCCATTGATCTATTTTGCCGGGGACGAAGATTAACCATCGACTCATAAATGATTTTTCCACTTATCGGCATAAAACTGGCAGCCCAAATATCTTGTTGTCTACTGCCGTCATCTAGCAACTTTTCTTCACAATCAGCGTGTAGACCACCACCACCAACCAGCACCCGACGCTCGATATCAACTGCGGTTCTAATGTAGAACTTGTGCTGTTGCAGCATAAGTTCAAGTTGCTCCGGCGTAGCGCGTTCGCGTAACAGCAAAATCATACAACTGAAAACCTCTGTAATATCATCAAAGCTAACTAGAAGGGCGCTCTGTTTCTTGCAACCAACCCAAAATACTCAGCGCTAACTCCCAGGATTCGCGCCGCTCCCAATTAGGTAAGTGATTCAGTACTTGTGCAAGGAATATTGCTGGGTTTTCCAATTCTCCGCCACGAGCCGCAACACCATCCCTAACGAGCGCCCCCAAAGTGGCAGCTTGATTCCCTTTATAGTCAGGCTGTCTCTTAATTTCATCAACAATCCAGTCCGGTACTGTGATTGTTTTAAATCCTGATTTCGGCATACATAACAGAGAAATAATATAAAGATAGTACGGCAGTTTGCGTTATGTTTGCAAATGTTTGTGCGGTATGGTACGTTAAAAAATGGAATACTCCCACAATAGCTTCACAAATAGTAGGAGCAATCGTAATGAAAAATATTGGTATTAAGCCAATACATCCTAAAGAATTTAAAAAAGTCCATAATTTCTCGACTTATCAAATGAGTCGTTTGTCAGGTTACTCAGTTGAGGCATTAAAAAACTGGTTAGCTGATGAAAGTAGCTCCAGATTTGTCGAACCAAAGCCGTATATACTTAACCATTTTGGGGCGATTCATAGTTACTTATTAAGAAGTTAGTGTTTCCCAAACACTAAATCATTAGAAAAACCCTCCCCACCAGTCGGTGGTTTTTTTATTATTAGTATTATCAGTACCGGAATTCAATCGGAATTCAATCGGAACTCAACTGGAACTCAATCGGAACTCAGTCGGAACTCAGTCGGAACTCTAGGAGCCGAAACCATTGCTAATTCAGGGAAGCTGTGTAGTTGAACAATTGTTAACACGAGAGGAGGCAGCCAAGAAATTGGAGCCATCAGTTGGAATTAGACAGTTCCAAAAGTATTTAGACTTAGCTTCTTTGTACTTGCCAGAATTTGAAGATTTTCGGGACGAAGATAATGGAGGGCTAAACGGACGAGCGAAGTTGACAAACTGGCATTTACCTGTGCTTCAAAGAATTAGAAGTTACGTTTTAGCCAAAGGTTCTTTGAAGAAGGTGGCAATTGAATTAAAAAATCACCCCGAAAAGTTTTTAGGAGCCTAAATCATGATTGTTAAAGAATTTGCACAAGCTCTCAACAAAGTACCAGGAAAGGTAGTTGATGAGCTACGCCGCCAATATCCAGAGCAAAAATGGACGGTCGATTCACAAGTTCCAAACGAGATTTTAGCTAAATTTCGAGACATTACTAATAGTGAGATATTACAGCCTCAACAATCACCTATAGCAGATATACCTGAAGCCACAATCACCAAAGCTGACGAAGCAATTCAACAAGCCTCATACAAGTTGACTGCGGCTGATAAAGAGACTATTTCTGGTGCTATAGCCGTTCAAAATGAGCAATCTAAGATTTTGGGTGCATCAACTGGTGTCACAGGAGCTTTGTTATTCATGGAATCCTTGATTGGAGCCAAGGGGACGGTATTGGATGCCTTTGCTGAACAATCCATGTTGGAAGTTGATAACCAGATTACCGAGATAGATCAGAGTTTGATTAATTTGGCAGAAGAAGCCTCAACAAGGCTGGGGAAGTCGATTCAAAAAAAAGAACAACTCAAAGCGCGACTCAATTTGTTGCGGGAGAGAGTTTCTTCGATGGGGACACAGATCCGATTTTAGAAGCTTATAAAACAGTGGCGGCATTGTTACAAATCCAAAATGAAACTGTTGCCACTGTTGCCGAAATCCGACTACTTCAAGAACTATTAACTCATCAAAGGAAAAATCAAGTTATGGATATTCTCAGTACGGGATTGTTTGCGACTTCAGTTGTTGGCGCTTTAGGTGGCAGTGCATATCTTGTTGGTAGCGTTGTAGCTACTGGATTAATCGGCAGTGGGGTGTTTATTCCCCTGGGATTACTTGTTGGTGCAGGATTGACTTTTCTGGGACGGGCATCAAAGTAAGAGTGATGAGCAGTAGTGTTTCATAAAGCTGTTTCACAGCACTGTTTCATGAAACTGTTTCAACGGTTTCATCAGTGTTTCAGGCTCGTGAAACAGCATGAAACAGCATTCCCCCGCGTGAAACATGGAACGTGAAACATGAAACAACAGTCCATTCCTTGCTCGAAAGGCGTTATGAAGGGTAGTGTTTCATCCAACTGTTTCACAGCACTGTTTCACGAAACTGTTTCAACGGTTTCATCAGTGTTTCAGGGCGTGAAACAGCATGAAACATCAAACGTGAAACATGGAACACTAGACAATTCCTTGCTCGAAAGCCGTTATGAAGGCTAATGTTTCACAGCACTGTTTCACGAAACTGTTTCAACGGTTTCATCAATGTTTCAGCGTCGTGAAACATGAAACGCCTCATTTTATGTGTGAAACATGGGAAAAATTTGTACTAAGAACGCGCTATAGCACAGCAGTCTCATGTATAAGAAACAACTGTACTTAGCTTTGGCTGGTGTTGGCATCTGCATGTTGCCTGTAATCATCCCTTTAGTACCCAAGTTGGGGGCTTATGCAGAGCTTCAACGGCTAAAAGCCACAGAAGAATTAGAACGTTCCCGCATAGAAGAACGGGCAAAAACCAGTGATGCTCTATATGAGGCGGGAGTGATGCCCACAAGTCGCAAGTTGAGAATTACCAATTACTTTGACAGCAGTAAACGCAATCCCAGACCAGACACAACCCTATATCTTGATGATGAGATTGTTGATGTTTTTGATGCGACGGGCAGGTGTATTGGACGAATTGAAGAAGGAATTTGGAAGTGGAAATACAAAGCTAAAGGCATTTGTAAAACTGTTCAAAATATCAAACCAGTAAGGAGGAAGTAATGGCTAATGGTTCATCAAGTGCGGAAACTAATAGTACTGGCAACAGCGATAGTAAGCCTAAAGGTAAGAAGCGATCGCTTGGTGAAATCATCGATTTTTGTGCCAAGGCTGTAGTGATGATTGTTGGTTTACCTATTAGGGCAGCCGCCGCGATTGTTAATCAGTTTGTTGCTAATGGAGGTGCAGGTCGCGCGTTAGTTGGCGGGATTTTATTTATCGGCGGTTCCATGATTAGTGCTGATTCAACTTGGCAATTAATCTTTCAAGGGCCCCCTGTTTTTCCCTGGTTTGAGCCTGCTTGGAATTGGCTAAATGTGCCGTTTGCACTGTTCAACCCGTTTTCTTACCTTGCATTCATAATTTCTATCGGTGTTCAGGTAATTGAAGCCCACGCCCTACGCGGTAAGAACCCAGATTCCGCACGACGGGAACTTCAAGACCACATGGTTTATGAGCTTGAAACCAAACCTAGTGGGAAGATTGACTTGGTAGGTCAACTCTGGGCGGACTACAAAACCGCAGGTATACGCGATCGCTCTAGTGCTGGATTAGTTGTGATTGCGGTTTGGGCATTCGATATTGTCACCACCTTTGCGGCTCGTAACCCATTTGAATTTACAGCCCCATTCATGATTTTGGGCTGTATTTTGTTTAACATCGGCACAATGATGGCGGGTGAAATTGGGTTCGCTATTTGGCGACTGACAAAGGATTAGAACCGAAACCGCCCAAAAAACCAATAACTATAAAAAGGGCGGCAACGTTTACCAAGGGAAGCATTTATGCAAAGTAACGATATCCCAAAAATTACAACTAAGGAAACGGAACGAATGGCACTAAGAAAAGCTCTAAGCTATGCGGAATAGGCACTACAGATTTTAAAGCTATTGAACAGTGAAGGTTCAGGGATGGGATAGGCAATTGTCCTTGATGTAATACTGCGATCGCCATTGAG
>NZ_NOLK01000270.1:0-5859 GCF_002245985.1 Nostoc sp. 'Peltigera membranacea cyanobiont' 232 | reverse complement strand
CTGACCAGGAAACAACCGATCAAATTTTTCATTTGTGTCTTTGGTTAGTTGATCGATTGTATAGTTCCCAAACTGTCCCGATCGCGCTTGTCGTCTCCATGTATCGTAATCTTTTTGACTATATTTACCTAATTTACGACGAGCTTCTGTACTGAGGTTAGCCTGTTCTATTTTATTCAATAAATCGTCAGCGATACCAGACCATTCATCTCGTAAACCAGTGTCTTCCGGTTTAGATGTCAGGCTACGTCCTTTTAATTCCGGTTTTTTTGTATAAAATAAATCATCTACGAAGGGAATAAAAAATCCTTCAGTAATTTCTAGTTTTTGGCGACGATTGATAATTTCCTGGAGATTGCTATTTTTCCCTTTGTCGCTGACTGGTTTGCTACTTGGATTTGGAAATTGGGGAATTTGCGGTAATGAAATTGATGGGATAGCGATCAAAGTTACGCTCCGAATGACTGCATTTACCACCGCTAAAGTACCTGCGCCAGTTAAAACAACTAAAGCTGTTCCCCCTAAACCGATCGCAAAAGGGCGAATCCAAACAGGCCAAGATATCGGTTTAGAGATTGCTTGCGTTTTGTTTTGGAATCTACTCATAACAGCACTGGCGCGTTGTCTTCCCGGAGCAACTACCATCGTCTTAATCTTGGTGGTAATATAATTTCCAGGTGATTTCGTCGCAGTTGCCGATGGTAAATCTTTGAGGATTTGTTCGGCTCGTTGATAGCGATCGCTCGGTTTATAAGCCAGCATCTTTTTTAACACCCCTTCCAATTGGGGACTAACTCGGATTTGCTTTCCCCATCCCCAAATTCCCTGATAGCTGTCGTATAATTTTTGCGGTTCTTGCCCTGTCAGCAATACAAGTGTTGTTACCGCTAAAGAGTATAAATCACTACTAAAAAACGCTTTTCCCTGCCTTAGCTGTTCTTCTGGTGCGTAGCCTTTTTTACCTAATAATGTGTTATTTCCAACCAACTTAGTCCGCCAAAAACCTTGAGAAGCTGGCAATTGCTTGACACCACCAAAATCAATTAGCACTGGTAGATTATCAGAACGCCGCCAAATCAAATTGTCGGGAGAGATATCACGGTGAACAACATCTTGTGAGTGGATGTAGGCTAATACAGGTAAAATCTGTTGCAGTAGGGTGATTACTTCTTCTTCACTGAAAGTCTTTCCTTGACTCTCGCGTTGTTCTAATAATTGGTAGTAATTATCACCATCCACATAATCTTGCACTAGAAAGAAAAAATCTTTAGTGCCTATTTTCACTTGTAGCGAGGCGTGAAAACGCGGAATCTGTGGATGCTGGAGTTTTTTCAGAACATTTGCTTCTCGCTCAAATAGCTCTTTAGCTTTTTGTAAATCTTGATGTTCTTGGACTTGGGGTGCAAATTCCTTCAGCACACAGGTTTGATGGGATTTACTTTTATCCTCCGCCAAATAAGTGCGTCCAAAGCCACCCTGCCCTAGATGACGGATAATTTGATAGCGATTATCCACCACCTGCCCCACAGCAAGAGGTAATGGCTCACCACAAAGGGTACAAAAGCGGTTACTACCATTATTTGTGTGTTGTTTACTGCAATAGAGCTGCATGGTGCTGAAGGATAAGTTAAGGTTTTATTGAATAATTACAACGCGCATACCCTCATTTTCGGATATCCTACGAATTACGAATTACGAATTACGAATTACGAATTACGAATTATTTTAACGGTGTTGGTTCTATTTCAAGATAAACAAGAAGCGTCATGAACCGCAAACTACGACAGCAGCAAGTCATTAAAGCATTTGAAGATTTTTTGTCTACTCCCCTAGAAACGATATTGCAACGGCATCTCAATACTCAAACTTCGGCAGCTTTAACTTTATTTCATGATGTGGCGGCTAATGTACCTGCCTACAAAGCTTTTTTAGCAGAAAGGGAAATTAATCCCGCGACTATTCAAACCTTGGAGGAGTTTCAAAAACTCCCAGCGATCGCTAAACAAAATTATATACTGCGTTACCCTTTAGCTGACTTGTGCCGCAACGGGCAATTAGAAGCGTGCGACATGATAGCTGCTTCATCAGGTTCCAGTGGTAAACCGACATTTTGGCCTCGTTTTTTCACAGATGAACTCCAAATAGCCACACGCTTTGAACAGATTTTTCACGATAGTTTTTATTCAGATACCAGACGTACCCTAGCAGTTATTTGTTTCACTTTGGGCACTTGGGTAGGTGGAATATTCACTACTAATTGCTGTCGTTATCTTGCTAGCAAAGGTTATCTCATCACTATAATTACTCCTGGTAACAACAAAGAAGAAATCTTGCGAGTTGTCCAAGAATTAGGTTCAGCATTTGAGCAAGTTGTATTATTGGGATACCCGCCATTTTTAAAAGATGTGATTGATACTGGTATCGCTCGTGGTATGGAGTGGCAGCAATATCAGATTAAATTAGTCATGGCAGGAGAAGTATTTAGTGAAGAATGGCGGAGTTTAGTTGGTGAAAGAGTTGGTTCACAAAATCCTTGCTCTGATTTTGCATCACTTTACGGCACTGCGGATGCGGGAGTTTTGGGTAATGAAACACCGTTAAGTATCTGCATTCGCCGTTTTTTGGCGCAAAATCCCGATGCAGCTAGAGCTTTATTTGGAGAATCACGTTTACCCACGCTAGTACAATACGATCCCTTCACTCGCTTTTTTGAAGTTCACGATGACGGATTGCTATTTTCTGGAGATAACGGTATTCCCTTAGTGCGTTATGACATATTGGATACTGGCGGGATAATTAGTTATGATACCATGCTGCAATTTTTAGCAGAATGGGGATTTAACCCGCTCGAAAATCTGCGTTCTGACACTCAACAATCACCTAGAGGTATTCATCAGCTACCTTTCGTTTATGTATTCGGCCGTTCTAACTTTACAGTTTCCTACTTTGGCGCAAATATCTATCCAGAAAATGTAACGGTAGGATTAGAGCAACCAGTAATTCAACAATGGGTAACGGGTAAATTTGTGTTGCAGGTGAAGGAAGATGCAGACAAGAACCAATTTTTATCTGTGGTTGTGGAGTTAGCGCCAGGAGTAGAGGGGAGTGAAGATAAAAGAGAAGCGATCGCATTTTCTATTCTTTCACAACTGCTACGCCTAAATAGCGAGTTTGCTAATTATGTTCCCGTAGAATACCAAACACCACAAGTTACATTAGCCCCAATGGGTAATTCCGAATATTTTCCCATTGGAGTGAAACATCGTTATACCCGTCAATAGGGAATGGGATATAGCGGTTTTCAGTTAAATGCAATTCATCGCTGCAATCAAAAAAGCGATCGAATAAGTAGGTTGGCTCAAATAAACCTAACTATGTAACGAAATATAAAATTGCCTAAACTCTTGCGATTGCTTCACTTTGCTTCGCTCCGTTCGCAATGACATAGTTATAAATTTTCTCACCCACCTACTTAGACTAATAACTTTCCTAACTCAGCCCTCTTCAAAGATACTCACGCAAGAAATCAAAAGGATCGTCTTCCCAACAAGGCTCAGGTATCAGCCAAAACAAACTACCGCTAATGTCGGCTTCAATCTCATCACCGTCGTCTCGATCGAATAGTTCTATCAAAGCTGTCCAATCACGTTCTCTCAAAGACGTTAACGATGGGGCATATACCTGGAAATTATTTGAGTATTTCACGCGTAAAGTTGTGCTTGACAGCCGTAAAAATTTAGTATAAAAACTTGTAAATAATCAGATTTTAGATTTGACAACCGCAGTTAAATAGTTAATTTAATACTATTAAATATGGACTACTCTTATCAGTGTCTCATAATTTAAATAGGACTGCTATAGTATTTATTACATAATTACAAGCTGAATTTACTCAGACCGGAAAAATCCTTAAGGCTGTGATTCGACTAATTCCACTCCAAACACTTCAGCAAAGTACTGTGCTACATAAAGACGCACTTCTTGACAAGTAATACCTGGAATCCATTCGGCTAAACTACCTACAGGTTTATCAGAAATACCGCAGGGTACAATGCGCTCAAAGCCTGTCATGTCTGGACAAACATTTAATGCAAAGCCATGCATGGTAATCCAACGGCTGACTTTAATCCCAATAGCCGCAACTTTTCGCCCTTGTAACCAAACGCCAGTAAAAGCCGGAATTCTTTCTCCCTGTAATCCATAAACTGCTAATACGCGAATAATTACTTCTTCGAGTTGGCGTAAGTACCAATGAAGGTCTTTACGATAATGTTGCAGATTTAAAATTGGATATCCCACAAGTTGACCGGGACAATGGTAAGTAACCTCGCCGCCTCGTTCAACTCGATGCACATCATATTGATCTTTGTCAATATCAAATTTGAGAAAATCTGAGTTGCTTCCTTGTCCTAGAGTGTAAACGGGTGGATGTTCTAGCAAAATTAACACGTCATCTAGACTGGGGTCATGGATGCGGCCAGTGAGGAGCGATCGCTGCCATCCATGAGCATCTAAGTAAGGCATTAATCCTTGATTATACAGTAAACAACGATTGTTGTGTGCTTTCATACTATGGATCGTGCCAAAAATCAACTGATATTAGGAACAAAATATATTTATATTGCAATTTACAGGATTGGAGTCAATAAATGTTAAGTTTTGCAAAGGATTTTAAAGGAAAGTCAAGGGAACATGCATTAGAAAATACAAAGTGCTAGCTTGAATATACAACCTCAATAGGTTTTAGGAGGAATTCTCTGCAATAAGCATCATGCCAAGACAATAAGAACGATAAATTGGCTGATGACTCTAATAATCTTGTTTGAAATATAAACAAGATCGACTTCTACAAATACTCTTGTTGTTGATCGACAGTCAGCAAACCTCAACCGAACACAGAAGGAGCAACTATCAACAGTTCTGTAAGCCTTGTTTTAATAGAGATGATAGTTACGGCAGCAACTACTCAAATTTCCTCACCAAATAGTTCTATGTGGAAATCCAATTGGATATCAGCGCAGAGATGAGGAGGATAATTAAGGGTATAATGAGCAAAAACTCAGATGCAGTAAGCTTAGAGATGGCTTACCAGCAGTACATAAAAACAGTTCACAATTTGTTTTGGCGGGAGTAATAGACCTTACCGCAATTTCTTTTCATACAAAGCAAATTCACACATCAAATATTCAGTGGGAGAGTTTACATGAAGCTTGTCATCCACAGCAAAAATATTGAAATCACCGATGCGATTCGGGAATATGTACATCAAAAGATTGAAAAAGCAGCTAGTCACTTTCAGAGCATCACAAATGAAGTGGATGTGCATCTTAGCGTAGCCCGGAATCCTCGAATTAATACTAGACAAGCAGCTGAAGTAACTATTTACGCTAATGGCAGCGTTATCCGTGCCGAGGAAAGTAGCGAAAATTTATATGCCAGCATTGACTTAGTTGCAGATAAAATTGCCCGTCAACTGCGGAAATACAAAGAACGTCGTCAAGACCAGAAAACTCATACCCAACCAACAGAAGTAGTTGTTGCAGAGTCAGTAGTTACAGATTTAATTGGCGATCGCACCCCCGAACTACCTAACGAAGTCGTCCGCACCAAATATTTTTCCATGCCACCGATGACCCTTGCAGAAGCCTTGGAACAACTGCAACTCGTGGGACATGACTTTTATATGTTCCGCAACTTGGAAACTGGAGAGATTAATGTAATTTACGAACGCAACCACGGCGGTTATGGTGTAATCCATCCCCGCAATGGTAACGGTCATACTAACGGCAAGAATGGCAAGTCGAGCCACACTAATATTGTCATGCCGGAAAAGTTGCATTCTAAATAGGGACTGGGGAA